>JAUSPO010000015.1 GCA_030656575.1 Bacillota bacterium | reverse complement strand
GTTCCTACAGCAAAAGTAAGGCACCCGTACCCAAACGAAAGGCTTTCACGTCACATACCCGAAGTAGGAGCCGTATGAGGTAGTTCCTCAAGTACGGATCTGTGCGGGGGGCGCCCGGCAACGGGCGTTCCTACCGCGATTTTTGTCTGGCGTTCCAGGATATTTAAAACGGAAGGCTGCTTATGGTATAATACTAAAGAATAGGTTGTCCTTTTATGAGGAGGGGTCTGATATTGAAAGCCGGGTTTGAGGAAAGAACTCTCAGGAAGAGAAAACTACTGCCCGTATTTTTTGCCCTATTTAGAATATTACGCCCCAAACAGTGGACAAAGAACCTTCTTTTGTTTGCGGGGCTTGTTTTTTCCCAAAACCTTTTCCATACGCCGCTGCTGTTTAAAACCCTGCTCGCCTTTGGAGTGTTCTGTCTCCTCTCAGGGTCAGTATATATCTTTAACGATATCAGGGATCTTTCTGAAGACAGGAAGCATTACAAGAAACGCAGCAGACCGCTGGCAGCAGGTCAGCTGAGCATCAGGCAGGCCTTTTTCTTTTTTTATATCATTCTTGCAGTATCATTTTATCTGGCGTATACACTTGGAATTCCCTTTTTTGTGACGGGAGTCCTTTATTTTCTGTTAGTGTTCGGCTATTCGCTCTGCTTCAAACATATTGTGATATTGGATGTATTCGCTGTTGCTCTTGGTTTTCTTCTGCGGGCTGTGGCCGGAGGTGTGGTCATAGGGGTGAGCATTTCCCCATGGCTCTTAATCTGTACCCTTTTGCTGGCATTGTTCCTTGCTTTAACGAAGCGCAGGAATGAGTATCTCGTTTTGGAGAACAACGGAACGGAACATCGCAGGGTTCTTGAAGATTACTCTGTGGCTTATCTTGATCAGCTTGTATCCATTGTAACGGCTTCCACAATTATGGCCTATTCCCTCTACACTTTTACGGCTAGCGGGAACGAATACCTAATGATTTCCATTCCCTTTGTCATTTACGGTATTTTCCGCTACCTTTTTTTAGTCCATAAAAAGGATATGGGTGGGAGTCCTGAGGATGTGCTGCTGAAAGATAAACCTCTGATAGTGAGTATTCTCCTCTGGGTAGCTGTTTGTATAGCAGTCATCTACCTGGACGGGGGTGGTTTTTTCTAAGCGATGAACGGAAATGAAATATCAGAAAAATATAGGAAACCCCTTTTCAGTGGTGTGGTCATTGGAATGGTTGTGCTGGTTGTGCTGCTTATGCTCAGCGATATAAGGGGTGTGATAGGTGTATTTTCCCGATTTGAGCTGCGTATACTGCCGCTTATTCTTGTGCTGGCGCCGTTAAACTACATTCTTCGTTTCATTAAATGGAACTATTACCTGAAACTTGCCGGTCTGAGGCCGGACCCGAAAGTGAACAGGCTTATCTTCATGAGCGGACTGAGCATGACCATTACGCCCGGAAAGCTGGGGGAACTTCTAAAATGCTACCTTCTCAGAGAGCATATGGGGGCTCCTTACAGCACCACTTCCTCCATTGTAATGGCGGAGAGGCTTACAGATGCTATAGCCATGGTTATTCTCGCCGCGTTCGGCAGCCTGGCCTATAGGCAGGGGATATATGCCCTGCTTGTCATTTCGTTCCTTCTCTTTATTGTTCTGATTCTTTTCCGATTTGATGGTATTTTTAGAAGTTTTAGCGGCCTGGCAGGGAAAACGGCCTTTTTAAAGAGGTTTGCCGGCTTCCTTACGGCTTTTCAGCAGAATGCCAAAAAGCTTTTTACGGTGAAAAGCCTTATCTTTGCTGTAGGGATCGGTGTCCTGTCGTGGGGGTTGGAGGGACTGGTGATCTTTCTGGCAGTAAAGGCCTTTGGGGGAGATATTTCTGTTTTGGGTTCTGTTTTTGTTGTCTCCTTTTCTTCCCTCCTGGGGGGGGTGTCGTTCCTGCCTGGGGGGCTGGGGGTTGCCGAAGGAAGCATCATGGCCCTTTTGGTCCTCACTGGAGTTGGGAAGGAAATGGCGGCGGCCACGACCCTTCTCACGAGATTTTCCACACTGTGGCTTGGGGTCGGCATCGGCCTTGTGGGCCTTTACCTGGTCCAAAAAGAACTTTTTAAATAGAAGGGGATAAAATGAAAAGTAAAGTAGCTGTATTGAAAACCAAACCTGCCTCCGTTCTGGATGATTACAGGCGCCTTATGAATATGGCAGATTGTGAAGAAGCCCTTGATAAATCCGTGACTACCATTTTAAAAAATAATATTTCCTGGCATTTTCCTTTTCCGGGCGCCAATACAACGCCTTGGCAGCTTGAAGGCAGTATTCTTGGACTTAAGGAAGCTGGCTTTGAAGACGTTGTCTGCGTCCAGAATAAAACGGTGGTGACGGACGCATATAAAGGTGAGAGCCTCAATAATTACCTGCCGGTTTTTGAAAAGTATGGAATTCCTGTTAAGTACAACTTCCATGAAGATGATATGAAATGGATTGAGTATAAACCTAAGGGGAAGATGTTGACATTGGACCGAATATTCCCCGAGGGGATCAGGCTACCCGATTATTTTTTCGGAAAGAATGTCGTCCACCTTCCCACTACGAAGTGCCATATCTACACAACTACAACGGGGTCTATGAAGAACGCTTTTGGCGGGCTGTTGAATACGAAACGTCACTACTGCCACAGCACTATTCATGAAACGCTTGTTGACCTGCTCAGGCTTCAGAAAGAAATTCATTCCGGGATTTTTACGGTAATGGACGGAACCACTGCCGGGAACGGTCCCGGGCCGCGGACGATGTTACCTGAGGAGAAGGACTATATTCTTGCCGGTGCGGACAGCGTCGCTATCGATGCTGTGGCGGCAAAGATGATGGGGTTTGACCCCATGGAGATAGGATATATCCGCCTTGCGCACGAGGAAGGTTTGGGAACCGGGAGGATAGAGGAGATTGAGATTGTGGGGGAGGACTTAAGCGAGGTTAATTTTCAATTCAGCGTGGGGGATAATACGGCAAGTCGGGTTGGAGACCTGGTCTGGTTCGGGCCGCTGAAAATGTGCCAGAAGCTGTTCTTTCAAACGCCGCTGCTCTATTTATTTGTTTTCGGTTCATCCTTCTATCATGACAACCTGTGGTATCCCCTTAAGGGCAAAAAAATCGTGAACGGTTGGACGAGGGATTCCAAGTGGGGACAGCTCTTTAAAACTTACGGAAGGGGCGGGGCAGCTGAAAATGAATGAAAATGTTTTTTTAAATGGAGAATACTACAGGGGCGATGAGGCGAAAATTTCTGTTGATGACAGAGGGTTCCTTTTCGGTGACGGGGTCTATGAAGTAATCAGGTGCTACGGGGGCAATTATTTTAAACTGGACGAACACCTCGCCAGGTTGGAAAGAAGCGCCGGCAAAATTTACATTACCTTGCCATATTCCAGGGATGAAATAAGAGATATCTGCCTGAGATTACTTGCCAAAAGCGGGGTTAAAACGGGCAAGCTGTATATGCAGGTCACCAGGGGCATAGCACCCAGGATCCACGAGTTTCCGGAAGGCATCATCCCCACGGTGATGATGAAGGTTGACGGGTTTGATGAGGCCGGTATCGCCTTCTCAAAAAAAGGGATCGGCGTCATGACTTTTCCTGATGAACGCTGGGCGCACTGCGATATAAAGTCTTTAAACCTTCTCTATAACGTGATCTCAAAACAAAAGGCGCGCAGCAACGGTGCCTATGAGGCTGTTTTTGTCCACGAAGTGGGAGTTACGGAATGTGCCAGCAGCAATATATTTGCTATTATGGGAGGAAAATTAGTGACACCCCCGGAAGGAAAGCGCATCCTCTCCGGGATAACACGGGATACAGTCTTAAAGCTGGCCGAAGACGCAGGAATTCCCTGCGAGATGCGATATCCGCAAAAGGATGAATTATTTAAGGCTGATGAAGTATTTATCAGCAACACCGCACAGGAAGTTTCCCCCGTTCTCAGCATCGACGGAAAAACCATAGCCGATGGAAAACCTGGAGAAGCCACCCTCAAACTCCAGAAGATGTTTGAAGACGAGATAGAGAAGGAAACTAATTTTGTGATCGGGGAATCATAAAAAAAGGGATGGGAAACTATAACTTCAGCGAAGAAATAAGTGGATAGAAACAGGGGCGGGTTTAAGGTAAGGGGACACACCCTCAGCTAATGGGAAGACGATGGAACCGTCCCCGTGGCGTTGCGGACTATAACCGAGCCATACCTTCATCCCGATCTTACACTATAGTACTATTGCTTCAGCCAAAAAAGAAAATAGAAAAAGGGTTTTTCTTCCTTGCGTAGAATACATATTACTAACGACTTTATGTTAGTTAACACAATCTATAAACAAACCTGGTATTGCCGCAACTGTGGTTATGTTCACGAAGGAAAAGAAGCACCCGATGAATGCCCCGCCTGCGCACATCCCCAGGCTTACTTTGAATTGCTTAAAGAAAATTGGTAGGGGTATTTGGGGACACTCCCCACAGGGGTGTGTTCCCACCCTTAACTAATGGGAGGACGATGAAACTGTCCCCGTGGCGCAGCGGTATTATTACAAAAGCAATCTTACGCTTAAGTGCTATCACTTTTTATAGTGTTAGCTTCTTTTATATAAAGAGAAATGTTTCCCTGGCCTTATGCGTATGACAAATCAGACATAGTTTTAATATTAATTGGTTTTCCCGGCACTTTTTATCAAGAAAAGGGGATTATAAATTGTCAAAGATCCCATCATCTAAATATAGTTGGACAGGCTATCTGAAAAATATTTTTCCCGGCTTTATGTTATGCGTTGTCCTGGGGGCTGTGGCCAGGTTTATTTACCTGAAGTTCATACCGGAGCAGCTTTTCATCTTTAACCATGTTATAATCGCTATTTTATTAGGCTTAATTCTCAAAAACATGCTGGGAATACCGAAGGCTTTTAACAGCGGCATAGAGTTTTCCACTAAAATATGTCTATATATTGGCATAGTCCTGCTGGGAGCGACCTTAAACTTATACGATATATTTTCCGTTGGAGCTGCGGCTATTTTAATGGTTGCTGTTTCCATTACCTTTTCTATACTTATTTGTGGATGGATCGTGAAAAAAATTACCGGCAATGAACGCTGGGGGCACTTGATTGGGACGGGCCTGGGTGTATGCGGGGTTTCAGCGATCATTGCACTTGCTCCTGTGATTAAGGCACGGCAGAAAGAAGTTTTCACAGCTATCGGCATAGCAATTTTAAACGATGTAATCGTTCTTGCAGCTCTGCCCCTTATTGCGCATGCTATGGGATGGAGTGATCTTCTGGCCGGGTTTGTTGCCGGAGCAGTACCAGCCAACACTGCCCAGGCCATTGCCATCGGACATGCTTACAGCGACTCCGCAGGCACCATAGCCACCATTGTTAAGTCTGCCAGAAATACTCTCCTGCCTGTGGTTGTAGTGGTAATGACCTATTCTTACATACGAAAAGGCCTTCCTGTGACCGAAAAGGTAAGGCCTGGTCTTTTGTGGAGCAAGTTTCCCAAATTTATAGTCGGCCTCTTAATAGCAGCATCCTTAAGCACCTTCGGGTTAATTGGTCCGCAGGGAATAGCCGCAGCAAAAACACTTTCTTCCTGGTTCTTTGTGGTATGTTTTGTGGGTATAGGAGCGGGGATTAATCTTAAAGAACTAGGTCGACAGGATTTAGCAGTGATCGGCTTTGGATTATTGATGACGATATTATTAGGTTTTTATGCGTATTTTTATAGCACTATAATTTTGGTCCTGTAATTGTTATACCTATGAATTATAGATAGCTTGCAATGCACTCATTTGTGTGATACACTTATTTACGTGGAGGTGATTTTCAAATGGAATATCAAAACATAACTCTCTCTATACCTAAAGAAACGCTGCTAAAAGTTAAACATATCGCCATTGACAGACAAACTTCTGTCTCGAGACTTTTGGCGAAGACGTTAGAGGAAATTGTTCAGAAAGAAGAGACCTACGGTAAAGCAAAGGCCAGGCAACTTGAGAGTATGGAAAAGGGGTTAAACCTGGGATTAAAAGGTACAATTAGCTGGAAGCGAGAAGAATTACATGATAGAAAATAGTGAACTGGAGTTTGTGGACACCTGTATTTTGCTTTACGCTTATGACAAATCAGACAAAAATAAAAATAGCCAGGCTGTAAGTTTAATTGCTGGGCTGTGGAAGTCTGGTAGAGGGGCTTTAAGTATACAGGTTTTACAGGAATTATATGTCAATGTTACAAAAAAAGTTCCCAATCCACTAACTGCGTCAGAAGCTGCTCATATTGTTTTTGATTTGGGACAGTGGAAGCTTCACCGGCCGGATTTGGAAAATGTTTTAGAGGCAATTGATATACACCAACGAAACCAGATATCCTTTTGGGATGCCATGATCGTATGCAGTGCAAAAAACCTTGGGTGTAAAACAATCTGGACTGAAGACCTGAACCAAAATCAACACTTTGAAGGCATCAAAGTCCAAAATCCGTTTTCCCCAAAATAGTGCAATCTAAAAGTTCACGGCCCTTAAAACAGAGGGGAGTTCCGCTAGATTATAAAGGATGAGATCCGGCTTTTCCCTTAGCAGAACTTCCGGTGTATTTTGTCCTCCCAGAACGATTCCCACCTTTACTCCCGCATTCCTGGCTGCGAAGAGATCTGAGAGGCTGTCGCCGATATGTATAGTGTTTTCCTTTTTTACCCCAGCCCAGTTAATAGCCTTGAGGATACCTTCATCTGCGGGTTTTAACCTGGTCATATCATTCCTCGTAATCGTGAGGCCAAATTCATCCTGAAGCCCGTGCTGGACGAGGGCCTTTGAAAGGCCTTTTCTCCCCACATTTGAAATCAGCGCAGTCCGGTAGCCTTTCAGACTTTTAAGAACTTCATGGATCTTGTCTACAGGCTGCCAGCGTGTGGCGGCATCCAGGTCATAGATGTCATATATCTCATCGATTAAAGATGTGAGGTATCCCGCCGGAAAACCCCATTTTTCACCTTTTTCCTGCACCAGGTTATAGATAGCATCATAATTGGTGCTGACAAATATTTCCCGGGAAATACCTTTTCCGACAAGAAGATTTAAAACTTCGCCCTGGGCCTGCTCCAGTTTCCACTGAAAACCAACAAGTGTACCTTCAAAATCGAAAGTAATTAATTTTTCCATGATACTTTCACCTCCGTATTTTGGTTAATTCATATCTTGAACCACGGAACAAACGGTTTTTTAGGTCGTATCATTTACAGTAATTATTTTTATAAATTATCAAGGTCAGCTTCTGGAGTGTCTGCATCGATCCAATACGTTCTGGTCTTACATTTAAAAAGCCTGGTAAGATGACTGGTAAGCTCATCTCTGGCTGAGAGGACATTTTCTTCGGTAAAGCCTTTAAAGCCGTCAACGGGGAAAAATATTCTGGAAGATTCAGATACAACTTTGGCGTTTTCCCCCTGCCTCCAGACCCAAATTCTTGTCCTTACTTCCAGGTCATCAGCATAGACGGGTTCTCCGGAAGGGACTTTTTCTTCTTCAGTGCTGCCGAAGGGGGTAAAAAGGTCTCCCTCACGGCTAAAGCGGATTTGGATATCCCCCTGCATCTTATTCATATCATGGGCACCCATAGGTACCATATTTTTTATCCCTACAGCATTTACCAGGTTTACCACGTTGTTAATGCTGGGGAACTCTGGTTTCTTCCATATCCTTTTCAAAAGGGCTTCTATGGATGAAGGAAATTTGTTGGGATTAATGGCGAGCCTTTCAAAGGCCTCTCTCCAGACAGCAATTTCTTTTAGCTCTTTTAGATTGGCGTTTTTCAGGTTGGAGTGAGTTTCCTGCACGGAGGAAAGGAGAAGTTCTTCCGTTTCAGTCATGAAATCAGTATTGTTAATCCCTTCCCCCACAACTACTGCCACGCAAAAATTTGGAAATTTATCGAAAATATCCCGGCTAATTTTAAATAACATTGTCACACCTCGCAGATTTTTATTTGCACCGCCCCGCTAAGCCACGGGGACAGTTCCATCGTCTTCCCACTAGCTATGGTAAGGGGACACACCCCTGGGGGGAATGTCCCCAAGTCTTCGCTGCGCTGCGGTGACATTGCATGGGGACATTCCTCTGAAAGAGGTGTGTCACCTTACCTCTTGAAAGATGAGGTGTGTCCCCTTACTCTAAACCCGTCCCAATGGCACCGCTCTAAACAACTATTCTACCCTCTTATGCAGGTCGGTTTGCATTGTCAGTCTTCATTTCTTATCTTAAAATAGCTATCTAATAACTTTTTAACGTTATTCTCAGAGATTGGGGGATGAGAGGTATTCTCCAACCCAGGGAGGGGTTCACGGTAAAACCTTTCCGGGAACCTGAATTCATCCAGGGTTTGCCCTTCTCTTTCGTTAAATTGATGCTGCAGTTTCCAGATCTCCCCGGCAGCGGCAAGTATGGATTCTTCCGTTAAATCGCTGCCTGTCGCAGCATTTAAGGCACGGGAGAAAAAGTCAGGGCCAAGGGACCTGAGAACCGGAGGACGTATGCATAGTCCCACCGAATTGATAATAGTTATTATATCTTCGGCGTACTTCATCATCTGAGGAATATAGACATGTGATGGGGGGCTGCCAAAAATCTTTTCTTTAAGTAGAACAGGCATATCCAGATCTTGAATCTGCTCAGACTCTACCCCCAGTTCTTCCTTTTCAAAATCGAGAAAGCCTCCTGCCAGGGTTTCCACAGGGGATCGGACACGGAGGTGGTCGCCTCCCCTGGTATTGATTAAATATCCCATTGCCCAGACATCACATTTTGCCCGCGGGTCACGGCAGGGAATCTCCACGCCTTTAATATGCATGGCATACTGTCCGCTGCCGGAAATCTGCTCAGAGGCTTTCTTTACGCCTCCGGAGAGCACTTCCCCGATTCCTTCTCTAAAGGATATAAGGTGCAGCAGTTTTAAAATGCTATCATAGTCGCCCCATTGAGGCGAGAAACCAATATCTTTTTTTTGCAGGACTTCTTTCTCAAAGCATTCCATCACAAAGGCAATTACGGATGCGCCGGAGATGACATCTATGCCGAGACGGTTGCACATCTCCACACTTTTTAAAATTTCCGGGATCGATGCCAGGTCTAATTTTGCTCCGAACTCAAGCACAAATGTGACTTCCAGCCCTTTTGCCTCGTAATTCTTGAAAGGCCCTTCCCTGACTTTGGACCAGTGTGTGCAGGCTATTGGACAGGAAAAGCACGCCAGATCCTTCTCCTTATAACGGTCCACGAAAAACTTTCTTGCCCTTGTTTCTTCCCAGCCTTTGATGGAACCAACTCTGAAATTACGACCGGGCAGGGCTCCTATCCTGTTAAAAGGTGTGGATACGATCATGCTGCCGTATTTCCGTGTCCAGCCGAAGCTTTCATCGCCAGTTACTTTTCCAAATGCTTCCCGTTTTATTTTGCTGAATTCTTTTTCGTTGGCAATCGCTACCCGGCCATTCCCCCTGACGGCAACAGCTTTTAATTTTTTGCTTCCCATCACTGCTCCCATCCCGGTCCTTCCCCAGGATGAATAATAGTTATTCTGGATACTGGCAAAAGCGACCAGGTTCTCCCCTGCCGGCCCGATGCTCGCAACTTCAAATTCTTTCCCTTTATGTTCTTTGATCCAGTCTGTTGTAAACCAGGTATCTTCACCCCAGAGAAAAGATGCCTCTTCCAGGTAAACTCTGCCATTATCAATATATAGCACCAGGGGCCGATCAGCTTTGCCCGTAATGGCGATATGATCAAAGCCGGCCAGTCGGAGCTGAACCCCCCATTCGCAGCCGGCATTGGCACTGCCGTATCTTCCGCTTAGGGGAGATTTTGATGTTATATCTGTGCGGCATGCTGTAGGCAGAAAGGTGCCCACCAGAGAACCAGCTCCTATGAGGAGAACGTTATCTTCATCCAGAGGTGAACAGCCTCCGGGAATAAGTTCGTAGGCCAGTTTGCTGTTTAGCCCCAGCCCCCCCAGGTAAGCGCGCTGCCAAGAGGAAATATCTTCTGTTTCAATCTTTTGGGTAGTCAGATCTACCTTGAGCAGAACAGCCATGGTTAATTATCCCCCCTTGTCAGAGCACCGGTTGGGCATTCTCTTACACAGTGCATGCACAGGTCACAATTTTCATGATCAATAATAATATCGAAGCGATTTCTCTTTTTATCCTTCTGAAGATGAATAAAAGCTTTATCAGGCTGCAGGCACTTAACCTGCCGCCAGGAGCAGGCCATTATACATAAACTGCATCCTGCACAGATATCGTGGTTGATGTTGATGAATTTAGCATCCAAAGAATTACCCTCCCCTGCGTGGGACAATGGTGGGACGGAGGGACAGGTCCCTTGTCCCAGAAAGATCCTCGTTGTCCCAAATAAATGCTGAATTTGGTATGAATAGTAATATTATTCGATTTGCGAGGAGATGTTTCCTGCATGTGTCGGGGAAATTAGAAGGACAGGGAACACGAAAAAGAGATATTGATCAATAGAACCGTTCCAATTATCCGGGTTAGCGTGGCAGCCTGTGGGACAAGGGACCTGTCCCTCCGTCCCAGGGATGATCGCAGTGTTTATAGTTTTTGGAGGAGGGTTGTGACTAGGACGACGAAGCGGGCGCAGGGTATAAAGGCCAGCTGTCCCAGCAGGGTGCCTATTATTTTTCCGATCACAAGGTAAGTGATCAGTGCTTTGAGGTCTGTAAGCTTTCTTTTCCCTACGAGGGTGTGGTCGGTGATCAAGGAAGCATAGGGGTCGATAAAAAAAGTAAGGATAATGGTGCTGAAGCCGTTAAGCACGCCGGACATCTGACTGGCGGTGAGGCGGTAATCGGGAATGAGGGCGCCGGCATAAATAGCAGAAAGGACTCCAACAGTGTTTATGGAGGCGACCAGAATATAGAGGATGAGGATCTCTTTTGGTATTTTATTTTCTTTTAACAGAAGAAGATTGGAAAGGCGGGGGAGCTTTACGCTTTTTGCAAGGGCAAAGTAGACTTTTCTCATCAGTTTATCGGCGTTGATTATGTTCATGAACATATTTCCCAGGGATCTGGATCTTTCCAGCGAACCGATCAGGATTTCAAAAATATTTACAAAAGTGGGGATCAACATCAGGGCAGCAAGGCTTCCAATCGTAGCTGAAAAGATTATCATACGGATGGATTCTCTCAGTTCCGGAATTCGCTCTAAGATGATGACGCTGTCTACATAGTACCCTAAAAGGGGTGCCTGGATAAGGTTTGCTGTTCGGGCCAGGAGGACTACAATACTGAAAAGGGAAGCGGCAAGGTAAAGCCTTCTCGTTTTGATACCGGCGATGCGGGCTCCATAAGAGAGAGTTTCGACCATATGAATAATAGCCGTTAAAAGGCAGACTAAAAGGATGCTGCTGAACGCCGAAGTTCCTGCTTCCACATTTTTTCCCTCTCGTATTTACTTCATATATGTATTTACGAGAGCCGGCCGATATTTATTCATGATTATTCAGGTATTTAGAATTTCAAAAATGCACCGGTAGCCCGTGGGACAAGTGACCTGTCCCTCCGTCCCACTGACTCCTATCTCTTTCTGAGGTAGAGAAGTGAGCCGTCTTCGTAGGCGGAAAAGAGGTAGAAGTTTCCCAGTTCTAATGGTTTTTCCCGCATTATTTCCAGCCACTGCTGATCGGCCTCGGGGGTATTTCCCCACCGGAAGCGGTCGCTCAGCCAGATTCCCTCCACTGGGGCCATTTTTTCAAGATCTGTAACCTGCTCCAGCGTGACAGGCATTTTCAGGGCAAGGCGATCTGCGTACCAGCTCAGGATATGTCCGTCGTTTGAGATTATGACACTGTTTTCAGATACCTGCCGGGATACGTCCTGGATAGCTTTTGCGTAGTCATGGGTCCAGTTTTGCCGGGTGTTGCCCTCATGCCATGGGGGTAGGTTGGTCAGAAGGGCGGCTGTTACTACAGCAACAAGGGCGGCATTCCTAAGGACAGGGTTTTTCAGGAAACTGAGAATGTATCCAAGCAGGCCAACGGCAAAGAGTAGATAAAAGGGCAAAAAGATAAAAAATAATCGCGGTATGTAATGGATAAGAAGCAGGGCTGCAAGCTGTGCAAAGAAACAGGATACGATGAAAACCTTCAGTTTTCGGCTCTTTGGGCTTAAAAGCCCGGGAAGAAAGAGGGCTGCCATGAAGGGGGCTGTGCCAGTAAAGGCCGGATCGAGCATTCCTTTGCGAAAGGCTCCCAGTCCTTCCCTGATTTTTATAAGGATTTCCCGGGGATGTTCAAGAAGAAAGGTTTTTACGTTGATGATCTCCGGCAGCATATAAAGGGTATAACCGGGGTATGTTGAAGTGAACATGGCCGGTTCATAAGCCTGCAGGGAAAAGAAGGGGTTTCCTGTCAGCATATAGTTCCGCAAGAGCCAGGGAGATACGGCCAACAGCCAACCGCCCAAGTAAGCTGCTAATTTTGCGGACCCGTTGGTTTTTAGTTTTCCCGACCACCACAGGTAGAGCAGAGAGAGGGGTAAAAAGATTATAGCGTTGTAGCGGACCAGATAAAAAAGCCCGGACACAAGGCCTGTTATGAGGAAAAAATGGTATCTGTCTCCCCTGGCCTTGTAGAGAAGAAGGACCCAGAGGACCAGAAAAAAAAGGGCCATGCTCTCTGTCATCCCCGAAATGCTGTAGAAAAGGGCCATGGGGCTGAAAATATAGAGGAGGCACGTAATAGTGCCCGCTGTCTCGCCTGCAAGCTCTCTGGAAGCGGAGATTTCTTTGGAAAGTAGAAAAAGGGGGATTATTGCTGCAAAGTAAAAAAAAGCGCCTGCTGCCGCTGCAGCAGTGTCAGAAGTTCCGAAGAATCTGAAAACAGCAGCGAGAAAAAGGGGCCAGAGAGGGGCCCTCCAGAGATTGGGGTAGGGTTCCCCAAAATGTGCAAGGCTCAGGGGAGTGATGTACCTGGAGGTAAAGCCTCTCCCCTCGTTAATGTTTCTGCCCATACTGGCATAATCCATGGCATCGTTATAGGGAAGGGCCACAAAAGCGTTATTGAAGTAATAGCTCCAGGCACAGGCGGCCAGGATTAGCAGTAACACTATTAAGAACAAAGTTTTTATGTAACGATTATTTTTCATCTTAAAGAACCTTCGATCATTTTCCTTGATTATAGCAGAAACAGGAGAATCTTGACAAAGAATAGTTTCCGGATGACCCCGTTTGGATGACTGCGGGTAGGGGGTAAGAGCAAGAATGGTAATTTAGGATAAAAAAAGTACTGGCTTTTGACCAGCACTTTGAACAGATGGGGTCAGTTACTATTCTGACTCCTGACTCCTGAGTAGTTATTACTCGTTCCTGATTGCCACGATGGGGCTAAGTTTGATGGCCCTGTTGGCCGGATAATAGCCGGATGCGATTCCGATGAAGATGGCAAAGGCTACTGCTCCGAGAGCCAGCCAGAGGGGAATAACAGAAATACTTCCCCCGGGGCCTCCCATCATACCTTGTTGGATATAACCGCCCGCTATTGTATTTACAACATAGGAAGCCAGGTAGCTCAGTCCCAGGCCAAGGATCCCTCCCATAAAGCCTATGAGGGCGGCCTCCATCAGGAAAATAGCCCTTACGTCGGCGAAAGAAGCTCCGATTACCTTGATAATACCGATCTCCCTGGTCCTCTCATAAATAGACATTACCATTGTGTTGGTGATTCCCAGGGCAGCCACAAAGAGGGTTATTCCACCGATGCCCCCCAGAACAGCCTGGATTGTCCTTGAAGTTTTTTCTATGCCCTCCAGTGAATCGGCCATCGAGTAAGCGTTGTAGCCCCTTTCACGTAATTCTGAGGAAACTTTTTTAGTTTGGGCCACATCTTTGGTGCGAACCAAAATATAGTTGTAGTCGTTACTGGTATCTTCCTGTCGGGGGTCCCGGCGCGATGAAACCATGGGGCCCTCTTTGAATGGCATTTGCGAAGGGGACCCACTTTCGCCTCCGCTTGTAGCCTGCATCATAAAGTCACGTATCCGCTTGATATCATCCAGGGATCCGTAGACCTGCCAGGAGCGGTCCATGTTCTTGTCATCCAGGATACCAACAACCGTGAAGTTGTATTTCTTTATATTTTGAGGATTAGAGTAGTTATTAACTGAAACTGTTATCCTCTGGTTCAGGAGCTCGGCAGGGTCCTGCTGTTCGTGCTCGTAGTCGAAGCCCCCCCGCGAACGGGCAGCCCGTTCATCCCAGAACTGATTGATAACCTGAGAGCCTGCTACGATGGTAAAGCTTTCCCCCGGTGAGGGCAGGCGGCCGTGTTCCACGGAAAATTCCATATCCTCCAGAGTATTTAAGTCCATGCCGATGATATTGAGCCACCCCTGCTTGCGCCCCAAACGGGCTTCGCCGTTTACTTCAAAGGCAGGAGATACCGCCACGACGCCGCTTATAACCTTAAGCTCAGCCACCGTCTCATCATTGAGGCGTTTTGCTTCTCCCGAGGGGCTTCCCTCGCGGTCATACTGCATACCGGGATAGATACGGATAATGTTAAGGCTGCCCCACCTGGCCATGTCTCTTTCCATGGTTTCCTTGAGGCCGATGCCGATGGAAAGCATCACCACAATCGATGCGGTGCCGATAACCACTCCCAGGCAGGTAAGGATTGTCCGGGCCTTGCGGCGCCAGAGGTTTTTGTTGGCCATGATCACAATATCCTGTTTACGCATCAAGGAATTCCTCGTTATTCTTTTTAATTTTTCTTCTCCAGAGGAAGATACCCACTCCTAAGGCGATAACAATCAAGGGTATGATATACAACAGTAATCTTGTGAAAGAGCCGCCCTGCTGTTGCGGATCCTTGAATTCAGAGGGCATCTCACCGGGAAAGCGCTCCATTGGGCCCATGGCCTGAACTTCTATTTGAAAAGGTTCTTCTACTTGAACCTCTTTGTTGTTATTATCGATATATGAAAAAACGAGTTTGCCGGAAAGTGTGCCCTCAGTATCCGGGAATAGCATACCCTGGTAAAAGTCACTGGATCCAATCTGGAGGTTCCCCACGAAATAGGAGGCCTGTTCCTTATGGAAGTCCCCCTCCAGCATGACGATGAAATTATTTAAAATGACTTTTCCCACGTTTACAAACTCTGCTCCGATGAATGCCGGCTGACCCACGTAAGCCACTGGAGGTACTTCTATGGAGAGGATCTGCAGTTTGCATTCCTGGGTTACGGGGATATTAACCATCTCGTTTACGGAGTAGGATGAGGCGTTTTCATCCTCATATTCGATTGTGACGGGTACTATGTATGTCTTGGCGCCCGCGTTGGGGTCCACGTAGAGGTCTATGCTCCGCTCCACGGTGGTACGGGATGAGATCTGCTGTATGAAAAAGCTGTTGCTGCTGTTTACCGGAGAAAAAACAGTGCCTCCGGTGCTCCCTTCTATCTGGATAACACCTAAGGAAACTTTAATATTATTTACGGGCCTGGCATGGGTGTTTTCAAGGAACAGGGAGAGGTTTACCACGTTTCCTGCCAGGATCTGCTTGTCGGAGAGGGTGTATTTGCTGATCAGCACCCGGGGGGTTCCGGCAACTGCAGCTGAAGAATCCAGCGTTGTCGAGGAGATTCCCAGTGTTTCAGTGGAGCTGTAGCTTTTACCGGTGCGATCCAGATAATTCATAGTTACCTTGAGAGGATAGTGGGCAGAGCCCTGGGAAGGGTTAATTCCCAAATAATACTGCTTGACCATTTGACTGCTGCCATCCACCTGGTCTATATAATCCACATTGGACCCGTGCAGAATGAAAATACTGCTGCCCCCGTCAAGGGTTAGGTTTACGTCCATGGCCTTTTCCTGTCCCAGATTTTCCAGGGTGAGCTTGAGAAGGTGTTCTCCAGTGCGTGAGGTTCCCTGCACGGAGAAGGAGTTGACTTTTAAAAAGGGACTGCTTCCCGGTTTAACATCTCCAAAAGGAAGGTTGACTTGTATTTCTGAGGCCTGGGCTGCCCCGTCATAAGTGAGTTTAAGCTTCACGCTGTTGTTTTTACGCCCTTCTTCCGCTGCCAGTTTAAAGATGACAAAATTGCCGGCTCCCCGGGAAATGGTCTGCATGAACTTTTTATTTGTAAAATCGACCACTCGGAAATTCTCCATCCCGTCTATCTCTACGGTTACGTTGCGGGCCTCCGCTGTGCTGTAGTTTTCAAAATAAAAAATGGCTGAAAAAGTGTCCCGTGCTGATGGTGTCCGGGGGTCCAGCTTTACATTGTTTACCGTGATATGGGGGTAGGTAAGCTCGTAGGTTACCGGCACGTTGATGCTTGCCGTGGTTCGCGGGGCGCTTTCAAAGAAAACGTTCTGGGATTCCAGGGTAATGAGGAGATTGTAGTCCTTGCTCTTTGCTTCAGAGTCGACTTCAATGCCGAAAGTAAGGCTGCGCGTCTGCCCCCCTTCGATTTTTTCCAGATCGGGCTCTTCTAATGTGGGCGTCTTTACTCTGGTGAAGATATTCTCATCTTCTTTTAGTGTGCTCACCTGGGCTGTCACGTTAAATGCGGGGTGTTCATTGTGGTTTTTGATAACCAGCGTAACATAAAAAACGCCGCCTGCTGCAGCCTTTTCTGCATTGACCCTCTCTACAATGAGCAGGGGCTGAAATTGGGATTTATCAATTGATTCTTCTTCTGTGGCGACAGCCGCCGGTAAAGCCAAAAGGATTACTATTAATGATAATAAGAACATGATTAAAGGTTTTAAAGGTTTTAAAGGTTTGCGCACATCTGAAACTCCTCTCCTACGATTTTTTTTCTTTTCCCTCTTCCGGGGGGAGACCACTGCTGCCGTTCGGTTCATCATTAAAGATATTGCCGTCTACCATTTCCACGATACGGTCTCCGTAATCTGCCACTTTAATGTCGTGCGTCACCATCATTAGTGTCTGGCCGCTCGCCCGGACAGTGGAGGTGAGCAGGTTTAAAATCTCCACAGTGGTTTTGGAATCCAGGTTGCCCGTGGGCTCATCGGCGAAAATAATCCTGGGGTTATTGATCATCGCTCTGGCGATGGAAACCCGTTGGCGCTGACCGCCGCTAAGTTCTGACGGCTTATGCCTCATGCGATTGCCCAGACCCATCTCTTTGAGGAGTTCCCGCCCTTTCTTATCCCTTTCCCTGGCAGGCACCCCCTCAAAAATAAGGGGCAGCACTGCGTTTTCCAGGGCTGTGAGAGAAGGCACCAGGTTGTAGAGCTGAAAGACAAAACCGATATATCTGCGGCGAAAGACGGCCATTTTTTTCTCGCTGATTTTATTAAGATTGTGCCCGTCTATGATGATATCGCCCTTTGTGGGTCGTTCCAGGCCGGCGGCCAGGTTAAGGAAGGTAGTTTTACCGCTTCCCGATGTACCCAGGATAGCGAGAATTTCTCCGGGATAGATATTCAGATCTATACTGTTCAGCACCGATACTACCTCAGTACCCATACGGTATTTTTTAATAATTTTTTCCGCTTGAATAATAGGTTTCATAAAACAGTCCTTTTCTGGGGAAATTCCCGATACTTTTCCCAATTCCTATTCCAATTATTAAGACGAACAAGATAAGGTTTTGGTTACACATTATGGTAAATATTTTTTATAAAGTTTCAACTATTCTAGATATAATATCACTGTAATTCATTAATTTCGAGAGAAAGAGAGGGTTTTCTTTGAAAATGAGAAAGATACTGGTTTTATTGCTTGCGGGATTACTTATTTTTGGATTATTGACGGGCTGTGCCGGTCCAAAAGATGCGGGAAAAATAGTTATGGGTACAAATGCTGATTTTCCGCCCTTTGAGTTCCGTAATGAACAAAATGAGGTGGATGGATTTGATGTGGATATCGCCAAAGCCATTGCCGAAGCATTGGGGAAAGAACTGGTTATCGAGGATATGGCTTTTGACGGGCTTATTGCCGCATTGAAAACGAAGAAGATCGATATGGTGGTTGCCGGGATGACCATAACTGAGGAAAGATCGGAAGAGGTTAATTTTTCAGATCCGCCCTATTACGATGCAGGCCAGACTGTAGTGGTGAAGGCTGATAATCAGGAGATCAAAGGCGTGGAAGATCTGGACGGGAAGCTCATCGCAGTGCAGTTGGGGACCACAGGAGACTTCGAGGCACATGATCTCTTTCCTGCAGAAAAGATCCGCCAGTTTAACCAGGTAAATGAAGCTTTCCTGGAACTGGGGAACAATCGTGTTGACGCAATAATTATTGATATTCCCGTTGCCGATCGATATATAGAGTTAAAAGGCGGTTTTAAAACAGTCGGCGGGAAGTTTACCGAAGAGTTTTTCGGAATAGCAATCCACAAGGACAATAAAGAACTTCTGGAGCAGGTTAACAAGGTCATGAAAGAGTTAAGGGAAAGCGGAAAATACGACGAACTGCTCTTGAAGTGGTTCAATTAAGTAAATAAGTAAATAAGTAAAGTGACAGGCACCAGTGTGAATCTTCCGGATTATTCAGTGGTATTTGACAACTGGGCTTTCCTGATGCTGGGTATGCAGGAAACTCTGCGTATTTCCGCATTTGCTGTTGTAATAGGTTTTATGATCGGCTCTGCTGTGGGCTTGCTGAGGCTTTCACGCGTGAGAGTCTTAAGGATGGCGGCCGGGGCATATGTGGAATTTATCCGCGGCACGCCTCTTCTTGTCCAGCTATATATTCTTTATTTTGGTTTACCGAGTATCGGTATCGATCTCACTGCCAGGGCTGCGGCGATTATCGGTCTTTCCATCAACAGTGGGGCCTATGTGGCTGAGATTGTGAGGGCTGGTATCCAATCCATCGATAAGGGGCAGACGGAGGCGGCGCGTTCGCTGGGTATGAGCGGCCATCTGGCCATGATCTTTGTGATCCTTCCCCAGGCCTTTCGTCGTATTATCCCTCCTCTGGTAAATGAATTTATTATTCTCATTAAGGACTCTTCCCTTCTTTCGTTAATTGCCATCACGGAATTAATGCGGGCAGGACAGCATATTCGCAGCAGAACATACCAGGACTTTGAAATCTTTACAGCTATTGCCATCCTTTATTTTATTGTAACTTTTACCCTCTCCAATATTCTGGGTGTGTTGGAGAGGAGGCTGCAGGTCAGTGATTGAAGTCCGGGATCTACACAAGAGCTTTGGAGATCTTGAGGTCTTAAAAGGCATTACAACTAGCATTGCCAGAGGTGAAGTGGTGGTCTTGATCGGGGCCAGCGGCTCCGGTAAAAGCACTTTCCTGCGCTGTCTGAATCTCCTGGAGATCCCCCAGAGGGGTGAAATCACCATTGATGGGCAGGTTGTTACATCCAGGCGGGTGGATATAAACCGCATCAGGCAGGAAGTGGGTATGGTTTTCCAGCAGTTTAATCTTTTTCCCCACAAAAAGGCCTTGGATAACATTACTCTTGCTCTGCTGAAAGTAAAGAAAATAAAGGCTAAAGAGGCCCGGGAAACGGGACTGGAACTGCTGGCAAAAGTGGGACTCAGCGATAAGGCGAATGCTTACCCCCGTCATCTTTCCGGGGGGCAGCAGCAGAGAGTTGCTATTGCCAGGGCCCTTGCCATGCGCCCGAAGGTGATGCTTTTTGATGAACCCACTTCAGCCTTGGATCCCGAAATGATCAAGGAAGTTCTTAATGTTATGAAACAGTTGGCTGCAGACGGGATGACCATGGTCGTGGTATCCCACGAGATGGGTTTCGCCCGTGAGGCGGCTGACAGGGTAATTTTTCTTGATGAAGGGATTATTGTGGAAGAAGGTTCCCCTGAAGAGATTTACACCAATGCCAAGGTTCAAAGAACGAAGGACTTTTTAAGTCAGATTCTATAGGGAATTACTTAAGGTTATAATCCGCTGCGCCACGGTGACAATTGCATGTGGACATTCCTCTGATGAGGTGTGTCCCCTTACCTACGTGGGACAAGGAACCTGTCCCTCCGTCCCATCTTCTTGACGAAGGATTTTTTAAGTCAGATTCTGTAGGGAACTGCTAAGGAGACAGTAATTAGAAGTCAGGAGACATGAGTCAGTAGTCAGAATGAGGGGAAAAAACAGAGGTGCGTGCTACACCTCTGTTTTTGTAATCATGGATGGGAGTTCTGCCGGTAAGGCTGTCAGAGGCCGGAGTTCCAGTTTTCACCACCTAAGCTATTTATAATTTTGCAGGAGCCAGGCAAAGTCCTCGACGGTGGTTTCAGGGTAGATGCCGAGGCGTTTTAACTGAAATGGATCATCGCCGGGATAGACATAACCGGGGCGTATGGTAAAGGCCATTCGGTAACCTGTTTCCCGAAGCATTTCAATGATTTCCTCATTGTAAGCTCCAAAGGGATAAGAAAAGGCAAAGCAGTCAAGGAGTTCCCGGGAGAGGAGCAGATCATCCAGTACCTTTTCGGGAACTACCGCCAGCATAGCTTGTTTTTCTCCAATGTAATAGTGAAGGTCATGGCTGTGACTGTGAAACTCGAAGACATCCCCGGCTTTTTCCATTTGGTCCCAGGTCATGCGGGGTACCCAGCAGGTAGTCTTAGAAATACAGTTGGTCAGGGGAAACTGCACAGCCAGGAAATGGTACTGCTGCATGATTGGGTAAGCGTAAGTATAGTTGCTCATATAGCCGTCATCAAACGTGAGAACTACAGTTTTCTGGGGCAGTTCCTTTTGCCCGGTCAGGAAGAGATAGAGATCATTTAAGGTAATGGTGCGGTAACCGTTGGCGAAAAGATAATCCATTTGTTTCTCGAATTCTTCTACGGAGATAGTGGCCCCACTGCTGCCGTCATGTTGATCATGGGGCAGGAGATGGTGGTACATGAGGACAGGAATTCTTTGCGTGCTTGGTTTAAAAACTGCTGGAGCGGCAAGGTGAGCTGGCTGTCTGCAGTTTTTTCTTCTTCGGAATTCTGTCTTGAATCAGGATGTTTTAGATAGATATGGGCTTTTTGAGGTTGATCATGATTTTTGGGTTGGGGTTGCCAGTGTATCTCATATCCGGCCAGGGATAAAAGAAAGCGCAGGGGAAAATAGTATGTTCCCTGCACAAGCGGCGGTACTCCCGGAAGTGATAAGAGGGTGTTGTTGTAATAGAAGGCCGAAGTGCCATTTTCCAGGAGAAAGCGGTGCCCTGCCAGGTCTGCCCAGACAAGCAGCCGCCCGTGTTTTGACGTATAGCCCACTTCAGCCCCCAGTAGGGAAAAGACTTCCCGGAAGGGAGCATATGTAACTCCTTCATGAACAATAAGCGGGTTTTGCAGTTGATACTCCCTTCCTTCCAAGTGCAGGGTAATATAATGGGGAGGATTCACTGACTGCGCATCCACGTTTAATGGAAAATAAAATAAAATAAAAGAAAACTATAAATAAGCAAAAATACGATCAGGGCAGCGTATCGTTTCATAAACCCACAAATCCTCTCTCAATTATTTCATGCGTTTCTACTATTTCACTCTAAAACTATATTTTTCCTTCCCTAAGGAAGAAAAAATTTATATGGGTAGACCGTCTTGGGGGCAATAAGTAAATAAGTTGGGTGCCAGGCACCTTCCATTTTTCATTTTTTGCCTTTGTATATTTTGGTTTGTTTGTTATAATTATTTTGAATAGGGGGAAGGGTGCTTGAGACAAACGAGGCGTTTTAGACGGATTAAACTGCTTATGGTTGCTGTTTTAATCGTATTGCTTCTTTCAGGGTTTACTGTTTTTTTAATAGAGCATTTTGGGAGCGGGGATTATGATCTTGTGGTTATAGGCAGTGATCCGGAGGGTGTGGCCGCTGCTGTTTCTGCGGCCAGAAATGGGATTAGCGTCTTACTTGTGGACAGCAGAGACGAGCTTGGAGGACTTTTAACCCTCGGATGGCTCAATACTTTGGATATGAATTATGATCCCCAGGGCAGCATGCTCACAAGGGGAATATTTTTGGAGTTTTTTAATCAGGTGGAGGGAATTTCCTTTGATGTGAACACTGCGCGCAGGGTCCTGGAGGAGATGGTAGATGGGGAGGATAATCTGGATTTGCTCTTGGGCAGGGAAGTTACCGGTGTTCAGGTGGGGAAGAAAGAGGTAACGTCCATTGTATTGGATGACGGGAAACGCATACGTGCCCCCAGGTTTATCGATGCCACCCAGGATGCTCAGATAGCTTACATGGCTGGCGCAGACTTTACGCTGGGGATGGAAGATATTGGTATAGACAGGAACCAGACCGTTACACTTGTTATGGAGTTGGGAGGTGTTGATTGGGAGAAGGTAGTTAAAACCCTTTCATCTACGGACGAACCTTCCAGTTACAGTGGGGCGTATGGAACTACTGCCTGGGGTTTTTTGGAGGAAATGCGAGGCTATAAACCTCTTGATCCAGAGATCCGAAGCCGTGGGCTGAACATCGGTCTGCAAAATAACGGCAATATTTTGATCAATGCCATGCACATTTTTGGTGTAACGCCTCTTGACCCTGTATCCCGTCAGGAGGGGATGGAAAGAGGGAAGAGGGAAGCAGAGTTTCTGGTGCGTTATATGCGGCAGCATTTACCAGGTTTTGAGCGGGCATTTCTGGCGGCTACAGCGCCTGAGTTGTATGTTCGCGAAAGCAGGCATCTTCTGGGCCTTTATCGTTTGACGGTTGATGATCTGCTGGAGCACAGGGATTTTTGGGATAAGATTGCCCTGGCTTCATATCCCGTGGACATGCAGGCCACCAGTATGGCGGACTGGGGCAGGGTTATGGGAAACCCTGCGGTTTACAGTATTCCCTTTCGTTGCCTTGTGCCCGGAGAATTAACCAATCTGTTGGTTGTAGGTCGTTCGGCGAGTTACGATTCCCTGGCCCACGGAAGTGCCCGGGTGGTGCCTGTTGGAATGGTCGCCGCCGAAGCTGCAGGTGCTGCCGCAGCTTTGTCGCTGGAAAAGAAAGTTGACTTCCATAAATTAAGCGAAAAACCGGAACTGATTGCCGTCTTACAGGAAAGGCTTATTAATCAGGGAGCAAATTTGAAGGATTTTGACGTTCCTCATTCTATGGAGGGTCACCCCTTATACCCCGTGGTAAGGGAACTGCGTTTCTGGGGTCTGGTAACAGGCCGCTATGATAATGATTACCGGCTGGAGCAGCCCATAGAACTGAGGGATATATCGCAGGTGGTTGAGGGATACCTGGAACAGGTTCTAAAAGGGCCCTGCCGGGCCCATAATCTTTCTGATAAGCGGCAGGAGGCACAGGTGGATGATCTGCTCTGGGTACTGGATGGGATTTCAGAGGTTGACCTGGATACCCTCGGTGTGCATGAACTTCTCTTAGACTACAATTTTTACCAGGGAAGGCAGCTTTTAAGGGGAGAGACTTTTGCTTTTCTTTTGGAATTTCTGGAAAAATTAAGGTGAACTCGTTTCAGACAGGAGAACCGTCCCCGTGTCTTCCCCAGACAGGAATCGCGGTAGGAACGCCCGTTGCCGGGCGCCCCCCGCACAGATCCGTACTTGAGGAACTACCTCATACGGCTCCTACTTCGGGTATGTGACGTGAAAGCCTTTCGTTTGGGTACGGGTGCCTTACTTTTGCTGTAGGA
>JAUSPO010000001.1 GCA_030656575.1 Bacillota bacterium | reverse complement strand
GGCATAAGGCAAGTCTCTGGCCACGATAGCCTTTTGTCTGCTGCTACTTTACGGGCTTATACGCTAAGAATTTCATCTGCCGTCCCCGTGCTTTAGGTGTGTGCCCCCTGCCGATTTTTTCTATGCCGATTTTTTTCTTTTCTTGACACTGGCTATTTTTTTTGCTAATTTAAGAGCATACAATTTAAATGGTGCGATGCTGGAAAAAAAGTAGCCGGGCAAAATTGCCTTTAACAGAGAACCGGAAATGGTGAGAATCCGGTATGGCAGTTCCGGTGAAAGGCCTTCCGAAGCAGTGATCTAGAAAAGAGCCCTTTTACGGGAAATAGGGTGGAACCGCGGGAATTGCTCCCGTCCCTAGATTATGCTAGGGCTTTTTTTATTTTTGAGGAGGTAGAGTGGAATGAATTTTCAGGAGTTAATGATCAAGCTGCAGGACTTTTGGGCCAGGCAGGGTTGTCTTATCTGGCAGCCTTATGATGTGGAAAAGGGGGCCGGTACAATGAACCCGGCAACTTTTCTCCGTTCATTAGGTCCGGAACCCTGGAAAGTGGCCTATGTTGAACCTTCACGCCGTCCCGCGGATGGACGCTACGGTGAAAACCCCAATCGTCTTTACCAGCATCATCAATACCAGGTTATCCTCAAGCCTGCACCTGCAGATGTCCAGGATATATATCTGGAAAGCCTCTCTTACATAGGGATAGATCGAAGAGAGCACGATATTCGTTTTGTGGAAGACGACTGGGAATCCCCCACACTGGGAGCATGGGGCCTGGGATGGGAGGTCTGGCTTGATGGCATGGAGATCACTCAATTTACCTACTTTCAACAGGTTGGGGGTTTTGACCTGGACGCTGTTCCCGTGGAACTTACATATGGCTTGGAGCGCATCGCCATGTTCATTCAAAAATGTGATAATGTCTTTGATCTGCAGTGGGCACCCGGCATAAGTTATGGATCTGTTTTTCAAAGGGCGGAGCAGGAGCATTCCCGTTACAGTTTTGAAGAAGCTGACACGTTGTTAATTCTGGAACTGTTTGCCCTTTATGAAAAAGAAGCGAAGCGTGTTTTAGAAAAGGGGTTGGTCCTGCCAGCTTATGATTATGTTTTGAAATGTTCTCATGCTTTTAATGTCCTTGATGCGCGGGGAGCCATAAGCGTAACGGAGAGGACAGGTTATATAGCCCGTATCAGGGAACTGGCGCGGCGCTGCGGACGCTCCTATTTAGAACAGAGACAGGAAGCAGATTTCCCCCTCTTAAAGGTTAATAATAAATAAGAAGAGATGCAGGTGGTGATGAAATGATTGATCGTGATCTGATCCTTGAAATTGGAACTGAAGAAATACCGGCTCGCTTTATGCCGGAGGGATTGAAACAACTTCAAAGAACAGCGGGAGAATTGTTTAAAGAGCAGGGTCTGGTTTTCCGGGAGATTCTAACTTTTGGAACTCCCCGCCGGCTGGTTATGTTTGTCAGGGAGTTGACGGAGAAACAACCGGATCGGGAAGAACAGGTAAAAGGCCCTTCAAAAAAAGCGGCCTTCGATGATATGGGAAAACCCACCAAAGCCGGGCTGGGTTTTGCCGCAAGGATTGGGATTCCATTGGAGGAGATTGGGATAGAGAGTTCAGATAAAGGAGAGTATCTCCTTGCCGTCCGAAAAATCCCCGGGAAGAAAACAATGGATGTTTTACAAAGTTTACTTCCTTTTCTTATCAAAAGCATTGCTTTCCCCAAGAACATGTTCTGGGAAGGAAGCAGGACAAAATTTGCCCGGCCCATACGCTGGCTTCTTTGCATCTACGGGGTGGAAGAAGTTCCTTTTTCCTATGCCGGTTTAAAAAGCGGTAATAAAACGATGGGACACCGGCTGCTTTCACCAGGGCCCCTAACTGTACGGGATCCAGGGCATTACTTTGAGTGTATGGAAGAATCCAAAGTAATAGTGGACCAGAATCGCAGGGCTAAGGTGATCGAAGAAGGGGTTCAGGCTGCTGCTTTAAGCCAAAAGGTCCGGGCGTTAATCGATTCTGATCTGCTTGAAGAGGTCACCTTTCTCGTGGAACATCCTGAGCCCGTACTTTGTTCTTTTCCCGAAGAATACCTGCAGCTTCCAAGAGAAGTGCTGGTCACGACCATGCAGAGCCACCAGCGTTATTTTCCCGTAGAGAATACTGACGGGGAACTCTGCCCTTATTTTATCACTGTCTCAAATAACAGTGCTGCAGCCCTTTCAAATGTCCGAAGCGGGAACGAAAAAGTGCTAAAAGCCCGGCTTGCCGATGCGCGTTTCTTCTACCAGGAAGATTTAAAAACAACCCTGGAGCAGAAAGTGGAAAAATTAAAATATATTCTCTTCCAGGAAGAGCTGGGTACTATTTTTGAAAAAACCCAGCGCCTAATTAAAATAAGTGAATATTTGACAGATCATTTCAGTGGTTTGAGCGAAGCAGAAAAAAAAGCTGCTTTACGGGCTGCGTACCTTTCCAAGGCAGACCTTTCCACTAATATGGTTGGGGAATTTCCTGAGTTACAGGGCGTGATGGGAAAAGAATATGCCCTCAGGTCCGGGGAAAGTGAAGATGCTGCAAAAGCTGTTTATGAACATTACCTGCCTCGTTTTGCAGGGGATAAACTTCCCGGATCGAAACCGGGCGCCATTGCAGCCATTGCTGACAAAGCAGACCATCTGGCGGGATGTTTTGCTATCGGGATCAGGCCTACAGGTTCACAGGATCCTTATGCCCTGCGCCGGCAGAGCCTAGGGCTGTTACAGATTCTGCTGGAGCATAAGGTTTCCCTTTCTTTCAGCGAGCTAATGAAGTTTACCCTGAGTTTGTACAAAGAAAAAGAACAGTTAATAGATCTTCAGGATGACGAAATTATCGGCCATATTAAGGATTTTGCCTGGCAGAGGCTGCGGTATCTTTTCCAGGAAAGAGGAATAGATTATGATGTTGTGGATGCTGTAATGAGCTCCCCACTGGAAGAAATAGCATCGCTTTGGGCGAGGATTAAATTTCTACAGGAAAATCGCAAAAGTGTCCTCCTTGAATCAGCTGCTGCAGCTTATAACAGGGTGGCTAACCTTGCCCGTCAGGCTGATTCGGATCTGGAACCGGATAAAAAACTTTTTAGTGAAAAAGGCGAAGAAAACCTCTATCACAGCTATCTGTCAGCAAAAAAGAAAGTCCTTGATGCCATAGGCAGGGATGATTTGGAAGAAACACTGGCGCAGCTGGCAGATCTTAAAGAACCACTTGACAATTTTTTTATAGAAGTGCTTGTGATGGTGGATGATAAGGCCGTTCGCTCCAACAGGCTTGCACTTTTGCTTGCTATCAAAAACCTTTATCTTGAACTGGCCGATTTTTCTAAAATTGTTTTTCCTGCTCATTCATAAAGGATTTTTCCTGCAAAAGTGGAATAAAAATAAATATATTGCAGTGCAGCCTAAAAGGAGGTGTCTTCCAGGGTTTGGAGGGGAAAAGTAAACCCATTGTCTATATCATCTCTGATTCCGTGGGGGAAACAGCGGAGTTTGTGGTCAATGCTGTAGCGAGCCAGTTTAACTCCGGACATGTGGAAATGAAACGGGAAGCTTTTATAACCGATGCAGAACGTATTAAGGATATTATCAGGGAAGCATCGGAGAAAAAGAGTATGATTGCCTTTACACTGGTGCTGCCGGAGTTAAGGGAAGTGGCCATGCAGGAAGCGGCAAAATATAATCTTCCCGTGGTTGATGTTCTGGGTCCCATGTTGGATGCCTTTTCTAAAATCATGCCTGCCGATCCCCGTCTTGAGCCGGGATTGATCAGACGATTGGACGAAGATTATTTTCGCAGGGTAGCTGCCATTGAGTTTGCTGTGAAGCATGACGACGGTAAGGATCCGCGTGGGCTGCTGCAGGCAGATGTTGTTCTTATAGGGGTGTCACGTACTTCCAAAACTCCACTGAGCATGTATTTAGCCCATCGTAAGCTCAAGGTGGCAAACTTACCTCTTGTTCCGGAGGTTGAACCTCCCCAGGAGCTGTTCTGGCTGCCTGCCAAAAAGGTGATCGGTCTGACAATCGACCCTGGGCTGCTGAAAGAGATCCGCACTGAGAGGTTGAACACTCTTGGGCTAAAGGACAAAGCAAACTATGCCAATGTGGAGAGGATTATGGAAGAACTGGAGTACACCCGGAGGATTATGCGGCGCCTCGGCTGTCCTGTCTTTAATGTTTCGAACAAGGCGGTTGAGGAGGTTGCCAGTAAAATATTATATGTAGTAAAGGAGTCGGGAGAGGAATGAGCCAGACTAAACAGGTTTATATGTTTGCCGAAGGAAATGCAGAGATGAAAAAGCTGCTGGGCGGCAAAGGAGCTAATTTAGCGGAGATGACAAGATTGGGACTTCCTGTCCCCCCGGGTTTTGTTGTAACGACCACGGCCTGCAATGACTTTTACATACAGGGTCAAACGCTGACCGAAGAAATCAAAGACCAGGTTTCAAAGGCATTGTCATTACTGGAAAAAGAGACGGGTAAGAGTTTGGAAAGCCAGGAAAATCCTTTGTTGCTTTCAGTTCGTTCCGGCGCTTATTTCTCTATGCCCGGTATGATGGACACGATCCTGAACCTGGGGTTAAATGATATATCGGTGGAATCTCTTGCAGCCGCATCAGGGAACAGGGCTTTTGCCATGGACTGCTATCGCAGGCTTTTACAAATGTATGGTGACGTTGTCCTCAAGATAGATCATTACCTTTTCGAAAGAGTACTTGATGAAGTCAAGAAAGCTTATAAAGTTCAGAAAAGCCAGCAATTAAGCCTTGAAGGCTGGGATACTATTGTAGCGCGTTACAAGCAGATTATAGAAAAAGAAAGCGGAAAAGCTTTCCCTCAGGATCCCTACGAGCAGCTTATAAATTCTATCACGGCTGTTTTCTCCTCCTGGAATAATCAGAGGGCAATCGTCTATCGCCGTCTCAATCAAATTTCTGATGACCTTGGGACAGCCGTAACAATTCAAGCTATGGTCTTTGGTAACATGGGAGATGACAGTGGTTCGGGCGTAGCTTTTACAAGAAACCCTTCAACAGGCGAGAAAAAGCTTTACGGTGAGTTTTTAATAAATGCCCAGGGAGAGGACGTAGTCGCGGGAATTCGCACCCCCCTTCCCATGTCTTTATTAGAGGAAGAATCACCCCAAATTTACAAGCAGTTTACAGATATTTGTGATACCCTTGAAAGACACTACAGGGAGATGCAGGATATCGAATTCACCATTGAAAAAGGCAGGCTTTTTATCCTGCAGACCAGGAACGGTAAGAGAACAGCGGGGGCAGCTGTGAAAGTTTCTGTGGACCTTGTAGAGGAGGGAATTTGCACAAAAGAAGAAGCTCTCTTACGAGTGGATCCTTCACAATTGGTGCAGCTCTTACATCAGCGCATAGACCCCTCCTTAGATTTAAATCCGGTGGCTCAAGGGCTTCCTGCTTCTCCCGGTGCGGCGTGGGGGAAGGTTGTTTTTGATGCTGATCTGGCTGAAAGGAAAAACCTGGAAGGTGAAAAAGTAATCCTCGTGCGTTCCGAAACCACTCCGGATGATATTCACGGGATCGTAGCCGCACAGGGAGTTTTAACAAGCCGGGGGGGGATGACAAGCCATGCCGCTGTCGTGGCCAGAGGTATGGGAAAACCCTGTATCAGTGGTTGTGAAGCTATAAAAATTGATTTTAATGCATCCTTGTTCCACGTAGGAGAAAGGGTTATCAAAGAAGGAGAAATTATCTCCATAGATGGAACGACCGGTTATGTATACATTGGTGAGGTTCCCCTCATTCCTCCCAGCCTGAGCGAGGAGTTTAAGCTGCTGCTCTCCTGGGCTGACGATCTTAGAGTGTTGAAAGTAAGGGCCAATGCTGACACGCCAAGGGATGCCAGAAAGGCCAGGGAGTTCGGCGCGGAAGGGATAGGGCTCTGTAGAACTGAACATATGTTTATGGAACAAGACAGGCTTCCCGTGGTACAGGAAATGATACTTGCGGGAACTGAAGAGGAAAGAAGGATTCCCTTATCGAAACTTTTACCCATTCAGCAGGGGGACTTTGAGCAGATCTTTAGAGAAATGGAAGGTTTTCCTACAACTATCCGCTTGCTGGACCCACCTTTGCACGAGTTTTTACCTAACCGGGAAGAACTTATGATCGAGGTTGCCTGTCTAAAAGAACGGGGGGAAAGGGGTCCGCTTCTGGAAGAAAAAGAAGTCCTTCTCAAGAAGGTGCAAAATCTCCATGAATTTAACCCCATGCTGGGCCACAGGGGCTGCCGTCTGGGGTTAGTTTTCCCTGATATTTACAGGATGCAGGTCAGGGCGATTTGCCAGGCCGTAGCTGTCTTAAAGGATGAAGGCTTAGAGCCGAAACCTGAAATTATGATCCCCCTGGTGGGTGATGCCCGGGAACTTGAAGTTATGCGGGAAATTGTTGAAGATGAGGCGGGTAGTGTGGCCAGGGAAACTGGAGTTGAATTCAGTTATTCTGTGGGGACGATGATTGAGCTTCCACGTGCCTGTGTAACAGCCGGGCAGATAGCTGTCCATGCTGACTTTTTCTCTTTCGGAACAAATGACCTGACCCAGACTACCTTTGGTTTCAGTCGTGATGATGCTGAAGGCAAGTTTCTTCCTTTTTATGTCCAACACAAAATCCTTCCGGAGAATCCTTTTGTAGTCCTGGACAGAGAAGGAGTGGGGAACCTTGTGTCTCAGGCCGTAACCCTGGGCAGGGAGCAAAAGCCGGGTTTAAAAATGGGGATCTGTGGGGAGCACGGAGGAGATCCTCAATCTATCGAGTTCTGTCATCTGATCGGACTCAATTATGTGAGCTGTTCTCCTTTCCGGGTGGCCGTTGCCAGACTGGCAGCTGCCCAGGCTGCTTTAAAACAATCCACCTAAAGTATCAATGGCTTTTTCCCATAAATTAGAAAAAAAGTCGGCGAAGGAGCGAAACATAAGAGAAACAAAACCCGCTTTATTTATTTCGGTTTCAGCCAGCAGAGGTGTTTCCAGTAATAGTTCGCCATCGAGCAGGATCTCTACTTTTCCCAGCATTTCACCTTTTTCCAGAGGTGCGGGGACGCTTTCAGGGACATTGTATCGGATCTCCAGATCCTCCTGGCGTTCAAAGAGGATGGCTACCTCTGCAGGCTGGTCGAGAACCAAGTTTATCTGGCGCTCTTCACCGCCCGTAACCCTGATTGTGGTGATGATTTCATCTTGGGGTAACATACTTTTCAAAATATAGTTTCGAAAAGCATAATTTAGCATCGTTTCGGTGTCTTTCAACCTTTCTGCGGTGCTTGAAGCATTCAAGGTTACGGTTATGAACCGGAGACCTCCCTGGGTTGCTGTGCCGACCAGGCAGTGACCTGCTTCAGCAGTGTGCCCTGTTTTTAAGCCGTCTGCCCCGGGGTAGCGGCCTAGAAGAGGGTTGCGGTTATACTGTTTAATGTCATTAAAGGTGAATTCGGTTTGTGAATGCAGTTTAAGGTGTTCCGGAAAATTACTGATCAGGTGGCGGGTGACCACGGCAACATCTTCTGCAGTGGTATAGTGTTCGGGATGAGGCAGACCGGATGAGTTTTGAAAAAGAGAATTCTTCATTCCCAACTCTCTGGCTTTTTTATTCATTTCCTGTACAAAGAATTCTTCAGAACCGTAAAGATGTTCTGCTATAGCCACACAGGCGTCATTAGCGGAAATGGCGGCGATACCGGTAACCAGATCCCCGAAGGAAACGGCTTGTCCTATCTCTAAAAACATCTGGGAACCACCCGTCTCCCAGGATTTCTGGCTGATGATAACATTTTCTTCCCAAGTGACCCTGCCTGCCTTTAGGGCTTCATATGCCAATACGATGGTCATTATTTTGGTAAGGCTGGCAGGCGCCATAATTTCACTGCTGTTCTTGGCCATAATGATCTCACCTCTGGAAAATTCCATGAGCAATGCAGCTTTTGAGTTCAAATCCGGGATGGATAATTCCTGTGCATTTGTTTTAACGGGAATAATAAAAAAACTACTTATGAGCAATAAGAATACCAGCACGCTGATGGATGCTTTTTTGAAAATTTCCCGTTTGTATTTGCTTTTTGTGTTTCCAGTCATATTATAGTAGTCCTCCCTTATTTTTTCAGAGGTTTTGAGGTTTATGGCACCTGTATATTCTCTCATAAACAGCAGGTTGAATTCAAGGGGAATTTAAGGCAAATTTAAGGTAATTTATTGGAGGGATTTAAAATGATCATTATTGGATTAAACGGTAGCCCCAAGCGGGAGGGAAATACAGCATCCATACTTCGGGCTGCTCTGGATGGAAGCCGTGAACTGGGGGCTGAAACGGAAACGATTTTTGTGCAGGAAGTTATGGTAAAAGAAAAAAGGCCTTTTTGCACAGCCTGTGAGAGTCCCTGCCGGGGTATCTGCTACCAGGGGACGGAGTATGAAGGTGTTCTGAAAAAAATAGCTGCCGCTGATGGACTGCTCATGGCCAGCCCTGTCTATTTTGGGACAGTTTCGGCTCAGTTAAAAAGCTTTTGGGATAAAACCCGCCGCTTGAGGGGCGAGAAAAAGCTTCTTAATACTGTTGGAGGAGCATTAAGTGTCGGAGCCGCCCGTTTTGGCGGGCAGGAGACAACTATAAAGGCCATCCACAGTATGATGTTCGTTCAGGGAATGATCGTGGTGGGAGACAGCCACGAAAAAAGTCCCGGACACCACGGGGTTTGTGCCCAGCAGCCTTCAGATGAAGATTCACATGCCCTGAAAAGAGCGTTTTTCCTGGGCAAAAGAGTGGCAGAGGTCTGCCAGGCTACGATCTCACTTAGAGAGCAAAGGTAGATTGAAATGGTTGTTAAAGAATAATAAATTGGAATTTGTATATAATATGTGTACATTTATGTTGATTTGATTTTGAAATATTTTTTCAAAAAATAGCAGGAATATTTTTGTGAGTTATAGAATATAATGATTAAGTTTACAGTTTTTATGCAAACCCGGGGCTGCTGTAAAAAAATTTCATAGCCAAAACTCCTTTTATAAGGAGGAGAGGGGAGGTTTTTGTAACGGGGGATGTCGAAATAGTTCGTGTAAACATAATATCAGAACTAGGCATTATACCTCGTCCCTCTTTTCAGGATGAGGTTTTTTGATAACCCTGAGATTACGGAGGAAGAAAGATGGCACGCATTCCTGGTGAGGCAATTGAAGAGGTCCGCAATCATTTTGATATTGTTGAGGTGATCTCTTCCTATATTGACCTTAAAAAAGCGGGAAGGAATTATGTGGGGTTTTGCCCCTTTCATTCCGAAAAAAAACCATCTTTTACTGTATCCCCAGAGAAGCAGATTTTTTATTGTTTTGGCTGTCAAAGTGGGGGGAATCTTTTTTCATTCGTTATGAATATGGAAGACTGCAGCTTTCCTGAGGCAGTCCGTTTTCTGGCAGAAAAGTCGGGTATAAATATTGAAAGTGTTTCTTCCACTCCTGCCGAAAAAAAGGAACTTCAGGCAAGGGAAATTTTAATAAAAATGAATTCCCTTGCCCAAAAATATTTCGAGGCTATGCTCTGGAAAACCTCAAAAGGAAAAAAAGTCCTTCACTACCTCCTGAAAAGAGGTTTAACGGAGCAGACAATCATAGATTTTCATCTTGGTTATGCGGGAGAAAGCTGGCAGGGCCTGACAGGCGAACTTCTGAAAAGGGGTTTAAGTCTTGACCTTGCTGTAAGAGGGGGATTGGTGAAAAAATCTACTGAGCGGTATTATGACTACTTTCATGACCGTTTAATCTTTCCCATTTGGGACAGCCATGGGCGTGTGGTTGGGTTTGGAGGACGCGTCCTGGAACAGGGAGAACCCAAGTATCTTAATTCGCCGGAGTCTCCTCTTTTTAGTAAAAGTAAAAACCTTTACGGGCTGCACATGGCGATTCCATATATCAGAAGAGATAAGGAAGCCCTGCTTGTTGAGGGGTATATGGATGTAATCCTGCTTCACCAGCACGGCGTTAAAGATGCTGTTGCGCTCTTGGGAACCTCTCTGACAGAGAAACAAATCTCTCTTTTAAGAGGGCGCCTAGGTAAGCTTACCCTGGCCTTCGATGCTGATACAGGCGGAGAAATAGCTGCTTTGCGAGGATTGGAACTTCTCAGGAATGAAGGATGTCAGGTCTTGGTGGCACAGTTTCCCGAAGGCCAGGACCCGGCTGATTTTGTAAGGGAGCATGGGGAAGAAAACTTTCGCCGGGAGATTTTGCAGAAGGCCCGGTCACTGGTTGATTATCGTCTCTATGTGCGGAAGAAGCGGCATGATCTCACAAAGGAAGAAGGACGCGTCAGTTATTGGAAAGAAGCACGCAGTATTCTGTCTGATATAAGTGAAACAATGGAACGAGAGGAATATTTGAAAAAAATAGCAAAAGAAATCAATGTCTCCCTAGAGGTATTACGGGAGGATTTGGAGAAGATAATATGGAGTTTTTCTCTTAGTCAGAAAAAGGTTTTTAAAGAGTCAACAAGCCAAACCGTGTCTCTGAAAGAACTTGTGGAAAAAGAACTTTTGAGCTGTCTTTTTAAGTATCCCCGCTATTTAACACTCCTGCGGGAATATGAGATAAGTGACGAAGGTTTTACTGAAGGACCTTACAGAGAAATTGCCAGGTACTTATTTGAACTCGACAGGAACGGCAAAGAAATTGAGACAGCCGCCTTTCTTAGTTACTTTTCTGACCAGGAGATGCATAAATTGATCATAAGAATGGCTCTTCCGTTTCAAATAGAGGAAGAATCGAAAGTGGTAAAAATAATCAAGGGTTGTATCCGAAAAATTAAAGCTCTAACCTGGGCCGAAGAGAGGCAGACGCTGACAAAATCTCTGCAAAGCACGGTTAACAGGAGTGAAGTCAGCGTTAAACTGCAGCGAATTCATGATTTAAAGAAGCGGGAAGAGGAGATTTGTCGCTCTGGAGAAGGAGAGGATTTTGATGGCTAAAGAAGTGGAGAAAAAAGAATCTATTCAGGAGATCCAACGATCCTTGTTTGAGAAGGGTAAAAAGACTGGTAACCTTACCTACAAGGATATTACCGACTCATTACAGGATTATAACCTGAATACGGAAGCCATCGATGAGTTTTATGAGGAGCTGTCCCGCCAGGGAATTGATGTAGTGGAAGAGGTAGCAGATGTAATTGAAGAAGACCATATAAAAGAAGAAATAGAAGTACTCATTCCAGAGGGAATAAGTATTAATGATCCCGTACGGATGTACCTTAAAGAGATCGGGAAAATTCCTCTCCTGACCCCGGAAGAAGAGGTCGACCTTGCCAAAAGGATGGAAGATGGCCAGGAGGAAGCCAAAAGACGGCTGGCGGAAGCCAACCTGCGTCTCGTGGTAAGTATCGCCAAGAAATATGTGGGTAGAGGCATGCTTTTCCTTGACCTGATCCAGGAGGGAAACCTGGGTCTTATTAAAGCCGTTGAAAAATTTGATTATCGCAAAGGCTATAAATTCAGCACTTATGCAACTTGGTGGATAAGGCAGGCCATAACCCGGGCTATTGCCGATCAGGCCCGCACTATCCGCATACCTGTCCATATGGTGGAGACTATCAATAAGCTTATCAGGGTTTCACGGCAGCTTGTCCAGGAGTTGGGACGCGAACCGGCACCGGAAGAAATTGCCCATGAGATGGATATAAGTGTGGAAAGGGTTAGGGAAATCCTAAAGATTGCCCAGGAACCAGTATCACTGGAAACGCCAATCGGTGAAGAAGATGACAGCCACCTTGGGGATTTTATTGAAGATCAGGAAGTCCAGGCACCTGCAGACGCTGCTGCATTTGAGCTTCTCCGTGAGCAGCTGGAGGATGTCCTGGATACTCTTACTCCCCGGGAGCAGAAAGTTTTGCGCCTGCGTTTTGGACTTGACGACGGCCGTACGCGCACATTGGAGGAAGTAGGGCAGGTTTTTGGTGTAACCAGGGAGCGTATCAGGCAGATTGAAGCCAAGGCGCTGCGAAAGTTAAGGCATCCCATGCGCAGCAAGAGGCTCAAAGATTATCTGGAGTAATTAATAAATTAAAACCAAAAATTACAGCTGTTAAATACTTGACTGCAGTTGATAGATCCGTTATAATATAAATTGTCTGTTTGAGGCATTCCTCAGTAGCTCAACGGTAGAGCGACCGGCTGTTAACCGGTAGGTTGCAGGTTCGAGTCCTGCCTGGGGAGCCATTTCTTCGGGGCCCATAGCTCAATTGGTTAGAGCTACCGGCTCATAACCGGTCGGTTCTAGGTTCGAGTCCTAGTGGGCCCACCATAAATGTCCTTCCTGGCCCCTTCGTCTAATCGGTTAGGACACCAGCCTTTCAAGCTGGCAGCAGGGGTTCGAATCCCCTAGGGGTCACCAACACGGGCGAATAGCTCAGCGGGGGAGCACCTGCCTTACACGCAGGGGGTCGTGGGTTCAAATCCCTCTTCGCCCACCAAAGAAGAAGTCCGATGAACAAAACGTTCTCGGGCTTTTTTTGTTGGGCTTTTTTTGTTTATCGTCTGTAAACGGTCTTTAGTCCCCCTTAAATCTCATATTCCGCATAATAGGTCGGGATATTCCAATAGTTAATATATTCCAATTAGACGCGCTATCCGCTATCGTTCCAGGCAAAGCAACTCTCTTCTATCCCGAGGAATTTAATTATTTTTCTACAGCTATCGTCTATATTGCGTATTTCTCTCACTACTCTTCCCGAAGATATGTAGGTTACAACCCTTACCCTGTCCATAATTTGCAATATTGTAGTGAGCGTTGGTTCTTTAATTTTTCGCTTTTCAGTCCCAAGTACGACATCCCGGCTTTGTTTTAACTCATCGCGGACTTTCCTTTCAGCGACGGTTAGCATCATCAGGCATATCAGCAGCAAATATACAAGGGCTTCCACCCGGTGCGGCGTCTTTAAAAATAGTGAGTTCATATACTTTGGAGATTTTAATACCTTGAATCTTTTTTCCACATCGCTTTGGGTTTTGTACTCTCTTAGCAGTTTTTCTCCAGTTACTGAAAGGTCATTGCTGCAGAGAATAAAAGTACACTCACGACGGATAAAGTCTTCAAGCCTGAGTTTATCCAAGCATATTTCTGTATTTAATCGATACTCAATAACTGCACAATTGTGCTCTGCATTTTTGCTAGGCCTGCCAGGCCGCTTCTTCTCCTGCATGGTAATGGAGATTTCTACTGTGTGGTATTTCAGCTTTGCAAACGCTTTTTTTAATAATTCCATTTCCTTTAGTGCATCTGCCTCGCACTTAAATGTCCGTTTACCATACTTGTTTAGTTTTGTCTCAATTTGCTTTCTTTCTTTATCACCTTTTTTCTGGCAGGTGGTATGTTTCGTATCTTCCAATGCTTCAGAGTAGATCACGGCAAGCTTTACGTCATGCCCTTCATACTCGGCCTGTGCTTCTATAAGCCTGTACGTTACTTCCTTTCCTTGCTTGTTTTCGAGGACTATCACCTGGGCATCCCCGGGCAATGGTGCCTCTAAAAAATCCTTTGCCACTTTGATATTGTCTGGCATTCGGGTAATAAACATGATGCTATGCTCATTCGCTTTAGTTATATTATCTTCTGTAAATAGAGCGCTGTCTGCTATGTAGTAAAAATCACTGCGATCGACTTTCATTTCATCCAGTAGTCTGTCTACATCATCGAGGTTTTCTTTGTTATATGTTTTATCGTCCATATTACCGGAGAGTACCTTTGCATCGGTTATAACACCATTGGTGGTCCCCAAACCTATTTTAATCTGCTTTTTGTCATTTCTTTTTTCTTTGCTGTAACCAAAATCTATGGATATGTGGCTGATATGATTGCCTTCTTCCCCTGTATGCTCATATTCACCCCACATAACTTTTGTGGTAGTGTCGTAATTAATGTTTCTCACTGCAATACCATATGCCATAAAGGCTAATGCACTAATTTCCCTATATATTAGTCTGCACCCGGCAAAATAAAAAGCATCTAAAAATGTGCCAAATCTATCGTCATTTAGCTGGGACAGCTCTATTGGATAATGGAATATTCCTTCCAGATCTTTATATTCGTAGTAATCCCGTATAGCATACAGTGGCCGGTATCCTTCATCAACACATATGCCTGCAATCATTATCTCTGCTTCAATACCTGCCGGAATATCAGGAGGCCTGCCCATCTTGTTTTCCAGATATCTATTAAAAACATCTTTGACACCCATTTTCTCGCACAACCCAACGATTAGCTGGAGCCGACCGTGGGAGTAGACATCTACACTGTCTATATCTATAGTATTTGGCACAAAAGTCACACCTTTCATTCAGTACGTACTTTTGCACACTATTATACAATGGCTACCTTTAATTGTCCAGTACCTGTTTTTTCGTTTTTAGTCTAAAACTGCACGATTGGAAAAATTAGTTATGCGGAATATGAGTTAAATTATTTCCCGGGCAAGCGCAAGATTCGACTAAAATATTAAAAAAACTTCAATAATACTTTAAGCTGAAGGAAAATCAAGGAAACATATAGAATAATTGTAAAATAAGAAAAATTAAGGAGAGGGATATGTTCGAAAAATTTTGCCTGGCTCGATTATGTATTAAAACCTAACCTCCCGCACATTTTATAACTATGACACAGCAAAAACCCAGTAAATTAGCTGCTTACAGCGATATTTTAGCTTGCAATTTCCCGATATAATAGTTATAATTATAACTATGAAAGGGGATGTTTTGCAGCATGGCATATCGCGTTCATCAGGTCAACAAGAAAACCGGTATTACATACGTCTATGAAGCAACCGCTGTTTGGGATAAAGAAAAGAAACAATCCCGTAATAAACAGGTCTGCATCGGCAAAATCGATCCTAAAACAGGGGGATTCGTTCCGTCCAAGAGGCTTGACCCGGAGCTGGCGGCGGTCAGGGATCCGGCGGTTACTGCCACTGCCAAGATTATCGGTCCGGCATTACTGTTAGACAGTGTTACAACTGAACTTGAACTGGACAAAATCTTAAAAGCCTGCTTCCCCGGTGCATACCAGCAAATTCTGTGCATGGCCTATTACCTTACCATGCGGGGAGATCCCTTAACCCACTGTGAAGGCTGGAGTAAGAGCCATGCCCATCCTTACAATAGTACACTTACCAGCCAACGCATCAGTGAAATCCTTAAGTCCCTGGATAATGACGGACAGCAAACTTTCTTTGCCAAATGGGGCAAGAAGGTGTTGGAGAACGATTATCTGTGTTACGACATTACTTCTGTCTCCTCCTATGGGGAGTTGAATGAATTCGTTAAGTACGGCTACAACCGAGACGGGGAAAAACTACGGCAGATCAACCTGGCGCTTCTCTTTGGCCAGGAAAGCCTGCTGCCGATTTACTATAACCGCTTACCGGGTAACATCACTGATGTCACTACTCTGCACAATACTTTGAAGACCTTCAGCTACCTTAATCTCTCTAAACTGCACCTGGTGATGGATAGAGGTTTTTACAGCCAAAAGAATGTGGATGAATTGCTTAAGGCACGGGAAAAATTCACGATTGCAGTCCCCTCCCGGAAGTGGGTCCAACAAATTATTGATGAGATCCGGGTAACCATTCAGGATCCGGAAGGTTACCGGAAGATGGACGGTGAGATCCTATATGTCCACACAAAGCTGTATTCCTGGGGGAAAGAGCGTCGGCGCTGTTATGTGCATCTGTACTACAATGCACATGCGGCAGCAGCTGCCGCCGATGGCTTTACTGAAGAACTGCTGACCTACAAAGAAGAACTGGAAAGCGGTCAGATTTTCAGCGATCACGAAGATGCTTACAAAGCTTTCTTTACCATCAAAGAGACACCGGTACGGGGCAGAAAAGTGCTCTTTAACAACGAAGCCATCCAGCAATACCGCAACCGTTATGCTGGCTTTTATGTGCTCCTGACTAACGATATCAAAGATCCTGTGGAAGCACTCAGAGTGTACCGGAACAAAGACGCCGTGGAGAAGTGTTTTGATGACCTGAAAAACCAGTTGGACATGAAACGTCTTCGCATCCATAGTTCGGCCTCCATGGACGGCAGGCTCTTTGTCCAGTTCATTGCGCTTATCTTCATGGGTGCTCTGCGTAAAAAGATGCGAGACACCGGGCTCATGGAAAAATACACGACCCGCGAACTCCTTTTGGAAATGGAGACGCTGACTAAAGTACGTTATTCAGGCAAGTATGGGCATATCTTCACGGAGATTACCAAACCACAGCGTCATATTATGGAAAGCTTGGGGATTAATCTGGAAACATAGTTATAATTTACCGGGAATTTAGGTTGAAACTAAAGTTTTTCATACAAATGGCAAATATGGATTTGCTTGTTGCTACTGTTCGATATAAAGAATATAATATAGGTAATATTTAACCTAAATTCCCGTGTTTTTATACCTATGAAGGCACCTCTACCTCAAGATACCGGTAGAGTTCCATCTGCTTTTTAGTCATCTCCCCAATATGATGTCGATGACCCGGCTGTTCAAAGCGTTCAATGACATCCAGTTCATCCAGCAGTTCCTGCAAGGTGTAGTCTTTGTATAAATTCTTATCGTGCATGGCCTTATCAATATAGGATAGATAAATTAGTGCAACAAACTGGACAAAGAGCTTGCCTTCCAGGTTTTCTTCTGAAGACACAGATGTGCGACGCATATTCAGCCGTTCTTTTAAGTTGCCAAAGGCTTTCTCTATTACATCTTTGGAACGGTAGATCCGGAGAGCTTCCAGGGGATCTTTGACATCATTGGAGATGAGCGCAAAATAACCATAGTTCTTTTTAGCCTCATTGATGGCATCCTGTTTGGGGGTCAGTGTTATGCCCCTTACCGGTGTCTGTTGAATCTGGTAGTATTTGCTGTATAGCGATTCATGATCTGGGTTTCTACTGCCGGAAAGGAGTTCTCCTTCCAGTTGATCCAATAAATTATTGAATGCTGCCTTGTCGTCTGCTGCTTGCTGTTCGTTGTGGAAAAGATGCAGGTACATTCTTTTCTCTTGTGCTGCCACCATACCGCTGCGCTTCTTGGTTTCCTTATAGTGCCAGGTGATCATCCTAGAGTAATAATCGAGCTTGTATTTTGAACTGTAGTGAGAACGTGATAACATGGTTTCCCGCACTTCATTCAGTTGTTTCTGGACGAATTTCAGGGATGTTTTGGCGGCGATTAAAAACTTATAGTGCTTATGGTATAAGGCATTGATGTTTGCTTCACTGTAGAAGCCTCGGTCCATGACCAGTTTAACTTTATCCAGCTTTAGAAAATCAATGTCAGTCAGAATCTTTTTGATGGTCATGACATCGGTGATGTTACCGGGCAGTTTCCGGTAGTAAACTGGAAACTGGGATTCTTCTCCGTAAACAAGAGCCAGGTTTATCTGAGGCAGAGGGTCATGATCTTTGTTTTTGCCGTACTTCACCTGTTTGATCAGCTTTGAATAGGAAGAGATAGAAGTGGTGTCATAAGCCAGGTATTCTTTTTCCAGCCTGCGACTGCTTTGCAGGCAAAAAAATTGTTGCTTGGCATCTTCATTGATGGAGCTAAAGAGCTCACTGCTTCGCTGTGAGGGGATATTAGCCCCAAAGGGATGTTCATGGGTTCTGGCCCATTTAGGAAAACGGCTTAAGGGATTGCGGTCTTCCAAGATTAGATAATAGACAACGGACAGGATTTTAGTGTAGGTCTCTGGAAAACACTTTTTCAAATCACTTGTGATCCCCAGCTTTTCACCAATGGTATCGAATAGGGCGGTGGCACCGTAAAAAGTGCGCTTACACGAAGTAACAGCTACAGGTCCACTCTGTTTGGCCTTATCAAGTTCCATCTGAAGTTTGTATTTCTTATTGGGGACAAAAACATCTTCCACCATTTTGCCGATGTAGTCACGTTTATGAGTGCCGTACTTCTTTTCGCCATTCCATGTGGAGTCATATTCGTATACATATTCAGTGCCATTAATCACTTGAGTCTCCCGCGGCATCAATATCACCTCCTATAGGTATATTTTATACCTATAGGAGAATTATGGCAAGCTGTTTTTAGCCTGAATTTCTAGTGTTTTATGGGTTCATAGGTATAATTTTCCGGGAATGCAGGATACTAAAGATAACCGGGCTTATATTTTCTATAAACATCAATTATCCCCCCCCCCCCCCCAAAAAGCTATCGAAATACATTGTAGGAAAGGTGTATTTATTGTAACATAAAAAACCCGCCGCAGCGGGTTTTTAGGTTGTTAATTTTAACGTGCCTTAAATTGGGGCTCTTGTTCTTCTATTTCCTTTACCCTGGCTTCCATGCCTTCTACAATGGATTTAGTCTGATCGGCAAACTGGGTATACATTTGTTTAGCCACTTGGCTTTCAGTTTCAAGAGCAAATGATTCAAGACTTGCTTGAGCACTTTTAAGACTGGAAAGAGTAGTTTTAATTTTTTTTCCAACAGTCACTGAGTTTCTCTCCATAAATTTTTTTTTTACTCCTGCTTTTGCCGGATATAAGATTTTCCTGTAAAAAAGAAGCCTCACCGATATTTTTTTCTACTTTCTCAACCAATCGTACTTAAATTCACAACTATTATAATCATAGATTGACCTTCTTTGGGGGAAGATATTCTATCCTTTATTTGCCTATAGCGTATCTCCCAGGACTTTCATTTCACACAAAAATTCAACGATTTTAGGCTAATAGCAGAAATATATATTTGCTGTTAACCTGATTTTATTTAGCATAAAAAAAGAACCCCTGATTGGAAGATCAAGGACTCTTTTATACACTGAATACTATACAATTTTAAAAAGGGAAGAGTTATCTTTCCCTTATTACTTCCAGCTCAACCCAGCCAATACCGTAAGGGGTCAGCCCGATAGCATCTGCTGCACTGCGAGAAAGGTCAATAATGCGGCCTGGAACATGGGGACCCCGGTCGTTGATACGCACCCAAACACTTCGTCCTGTTTCCGGGAATTTTACCAATACCATGGTTCCAAAAGGAAGTGTGCGGTGGGCAGCGGTATGAAGGTGCATATCATATATTTCGCCGCTGGAGGTCATTCTGCCGTGAAATTTGGTTCCATACCAGCAGGCCACGCCTTCTTCTCTATACGAAATTTGAATTTTGGCAAGAAGCAATCCATATAAATCGTCGGTCATGGATGGCAGATTTCTTATTTCTTCATATGTCCTGTAAAACCCGTTGGCGTCCCGATAATTAAGGATTTCCCCCGCCACAGATTCGCAGAATCCCTCGATCTGAAGCAGGTTTTCCAGGCTTGCTGAGTTAATATCAATTTTCTCATTGTAGTTCCATTCGCACTGTTCTTCCCCGTCTGCTCCAGCTGTCGCAGAAGCAGTTGTTATATTTACCGTAGCTCCGTTAGCTTCCCAGATCACATGACCGCCCAGAGACTCGACCGCAAAACGCAAAGGGATATAAGTCCGGCTGCCAATAACCATAGCAGGGACATCGATGGACACAGGCACACTGTCAACTGTTGGCAGATAACTCCCTATGGGGATACTTACCCTTACATTATTCTTAACGGCTATAGATGTCCTAGCCGCTTCATCCCAATAAACATCCGCCCCCATAGCTGTGAATATTTCTCTCATAGGTAAGAGTATACGTTCATATTTTAATACCGGGGGATGCTCAAGTTCCAGGATTTTTCCATCAACGACGACCTCTAACCCGCCCGCGGCTGCGCCAGCAGGTATATATATAAAAAGAAACAGTAAAAGTATACACCAGTATTTTTTCACATTAATCCTCCTTTAAACGGATCACACTACAGTCGGTAACTATTCTTTATTATACTATACCGATTAATATCTACCGTTACAATTATACCGTATTTATTCCATGTATACTATAAAATATTCAAAAAGAGATTGCTTGCCTTTAATGGGAGATTATATTATTAAAGTTTCTTTCATAAACGGATTTTAAAAAAAAGAACTGACGCCTGGCATCAGTCCCCCGTATTCTTCAAACATCATGCTCTAAATTTGAAAGTGTATTGTTAATTCGCCTTTTGTATCTTATTTAGAATGAAACGGCCATGTTCGTCTGTGTAGTAATCAATAATAATGTTGTCACCATCATTAAATTCTTCTATAAGAATCTGTTCGGCCAGCCTGAAAGCTTTTGGTTCACCATCCACGTTTATTTCTACGGAGTTGCTGTCAATTTGCCCAACCAGAACCCCATGGACTTCCATAACCATCCTATCTCTTGCTTCAGTATCAAGCTTTCGGATAACCAGCTGTCCGTTAGAGTTTTCATAGTATGAAACAACAACTGCGTCTCCTGAGTTGAGGAGTTCTGACAGCATCCAGGATAATTCTTCCGGAAGCATATACGCTCTCTCCATATTATCAACTTTAATTTCAATAAAGTTATTATCAATCTGGCCTGTGTATATTCCGGTTTTTTCGATCAATACAGGAACAGTTTTATCCTGTATCTCGTCGAACTTATCATTATCTGTGTTTATAATATTGTAGTTTTGAAAAGAACCACCAATTTTAATCACAACAAAGGGGTAAGTTAAGGCTTGAATTACGGAAGCATCAGCAGCAGGCTCCTCTTCTTCAACGATAATACTTAAGGTTCCTTTCTCAGCGCTAACTGAGTTCACTTCTAATGTATACCCACCAGTTGCCTTCTCCCCGGAAGAAATTAATAAATAAAGGATATCTCCTGTGTTATATTCCTTTTGGTCAAAAACAAAATATCCTCTTGCACCTTTTAAATTGCTCACAACTGTTTTAATGTCATGAGGTAAGGTATCTAATTCAATAATAATATCATAATCTAACTCTTCAGATTCCTGTGGACTTGTAACTCTGCCGCCGCATCCTGCGGAGAATACCATAACTAAAACAAACAGAAGCAAAATTGATATCTTCTTCACTTGACCCTTCCTCCTCTATTTTTATTTAGCTCAAACATGAAAAGAATCTATTTTTTCATATCCTCTATTATTATAAACGAATTACACCTACGGTTTGTTTCTTTGTTTTTAGATTATATTAGATTCTCTGAGGAATAAGAGGTACCCTCTCTATAAGCTTTGACGAATGAAATACTTTTGCAGCTCCCATTACCACACAATCCATTGGATCTTCGGAAACGTATACGGGCATTCCCGTTTTTTCTGACACTGCTTTATTCAAACCTTTCAAAAGGGAACATCCACCGGTCATCATAATACCTTTTTCCATGATATCAATGCTCAACTCCAGTGGCGCCATTTCCAGAGTATTTTTTACAGTTTCAGTAATAACATTAATTATATCAGAGAGGACATCTACAATTTCCCCCGCACTTATTTTCTCAAATTTTGGCATCCCACGCACTAAATCTTTCCCTCTGATTTCCAGAAACTTATCTTTCCCGAAAGCATTTGTAGAATCAAGTTTTATCTTCATTTCTTCAGCTGTCATCTTTCCAATCAACAAGTTATACTGTTTTTTAATGTAGGATACTATTACATCATCCATGGTTTCTCCACCAATACGCACAGATTTACTGCTTACAATACCGCCCATAGAAATAATAGCAGCTTCACATTTCCCTCCACCAATATCTACAATCATACTTCCCGTATAGTCCTCAACCGGAAGATTCGCTCCCAGAGCTGCGGCGATTA
>JAUSPO010000176.1 GCA_030656575.1 Bacillota bacterium | reverse complement strand
TTCCTACAGCAAAAGTAAGGCACCCGTACCCAAACGAAAGGCTTTCACGTCACATACCCGAAGTAGGAGCCGTATGAGGTAGTTCCTCAAGTACGGATCTGTGCGGGGGGCGCCCGGCAACGGGCGTTCCTACCGCGATTCGTGTCTATTTTTTCAGACAAGAGAACCGTCCCCGTGTCTGAGATCCGGCATTTCCTAACTACGAGCTTCCTGGAACTGGATAATAAACTCACTAAGGGTTTCTCCGACGATGGCCAGGTCTTCAGTGACCAGGTAATTGTTGGCCACCGCGTCAAAAAGAATATTGCTTTTTGTGGGTACTTCTTCATCTCCCGGATGCAGGAAGCATAGCAGGGGGATTTTTGGGAATGCAAAAATAAGATACCCGTTTTTATATTGGGGAGAACTTGTGCCTCCAAGCCTTTTTACGGCCTTTATAAAAAACCCCGTATTCTCATGGAAGGTTTGGGAAAGGGGTTTTAATGCTCTTTCCCTGAAGGCGGCATCGAAGCTTCTTCCTCCCCAGAGGTCTATAAAGGAGAGCCATTTTCCTTCCGGCGGCGTTCCCACTGCATCGCTCAAATAATGGAGGATAACCAGCGAAATGGGAAAAGGAGCTTCTTTCCCTTCTCCCCATGGGTAGACCTCTCCTGTGGGCCAGTGGACTTCAAAGAACCGGCCCAGGTATGGCACTACGAATCTCCGCAAGGATAAGGGGGAATAGCTCAGGTAGGACACTGCGCCTTTCAGAGCCATCTCCCCGGGATTTTTACCGGCAAAAACTTCACGTGTTTTCTCCAGCACCAACTGGTAGTTATCCTGTAAATTTTCTTTAATCTTCTTCACCAGCCTTCATTAACTACTTGGGATCTGTAACCGCACCCATGAAGAGGATTGTATCAGTTTCACTGTCGTGAATGAGGAAAACGAAAGGACGGTCTGCTTTCATGTTAAACCAGAAAGCAGGAGCGCTTGTCACACTCATTTCTACAGACGTAACTGCCGCAGCCTTAGTCCCTTTTTCATTTACTTCTATAAAGGCTTTATGCTTTACCTCGCTTATAAAAAGTCTTGGTTCTCCTTCCCAGGATACCATGTCAAAAAAATCAGCACGGCCCTTATCGAACGCAATTCCCATTCCCAGATCTTGTAGGACTTCATTTAACGTTTTTTCATACTCCATGGAGAACCTGGGAAGATACAGGTCTCCTTTCGCCTGATGAAACTCTTTGCGCCAATCATCCCAGCTTTTTTCTGCAAAAGTATTGATGAATTGTGTCAGGCCGGAGCTTTCATCTGGAAGAAAAACAAACATGGCCATTGACTCTTTTTTGCCATACGGAATTCGGACAGCCTGAAAATCTTCCTCTTCATAGTAATCAAATTCCCCTGAGCGGAACATAAACGGCACTGTTTTAGCTTCGCCAGCGGTAATGTAAAACGCATCATCCCGAGTGTATTCCTCGTCAAAGGGTTTGCTCCAATCTCCCTGGAAATAGATGGCGTTGATTAAAAAGAGGATCGTCAAAGGATCAATGGGCGGCTCGATAATTTCTTCTATAAGCCCTTCTGTACGTTCACTGACCCATTTGTTAATGATCTTTGCAGCCTCAGGAGAATTGAAGTCAAGTTCGTTTATCAATGCATTATAGTATGCCTCGCTGCGTCCAATAAAGGCGGGATCAAACTGCATTCCTTCACGCATCCAAAGTGAATTTGCAATATGCAGCTTAACAGACGGGTCAAAACTCTGAAGAAGGTAAATGAGTGCCTGATTGTTCTCATTCACCCTGTCTAAATCCAATCCTGTAACTCCCAAAACTTCTGCCATGGCTTCTTTTGTTTCACCGCGTGCACCGTTGTAGGTCATTGCCAGGGCCAGGGCTATGCTTGTGGGCGAGAGAAAAATCTCTTTCTCTTCTTCCAGAAGCCGCGCAAAAAGATGTATCCCCAATTGATTGGCTCCACCGGAAAGGGACGGCTCAAAGGCATCAAGAACTTCCTTATTTGGTTTAGGCATAGTGATGATTCCTCCACCACCGATATTTGCCACACGACATCCTGAGACAGGAAGACCAACAACCAATAGAAATAGCATTATAGCTGCTGTAATGCGATAGGTTCTTTTCATTTTTCCAGCATCCTTTCTTGTTTGAATCTCCGTCTTTTTTACTATAAGGACGCCGGGAAAAGGAAAAAGTTCCTTTGAACTATAAAAAATCATTAAGCAATACTCTAAGAAACACGGGGAACTCTGCACGAGGGTTTATATATTTTCAACAAACAGGGAGACTATTAAAGGATCAAACTGGGTGCCTGCACACCTTTTCAGCTCTTCTATCGCTTCTTCTTTGCTAATTTTTGCCTTATTAAGCCTTCCCGTGGTCATCACATCATAGGCATCGAGCACGGCAAGAACTCGGGAAAGCAGGGGAATCTCTTCACCACTTAGTTTTCCCGGATAACCATTTCCATCCCAATACTCATGGTGGGCGAGGATCTTGTCAGCGACGGAAGCAAGATCCGGCGAAGACCGGGCAATCCTGTAACCAATCTCAGGATGTTTTTTCATGATTTCCCATTCTTCAGGAGTAAGGGGCTCCGCTTTTGTGATAAGAGAATTCGGAATGGCAATTTTCCCGATGTCATGAAGTGCAGCAAGCAGCTTCAGCTCATCCCGTTCGCTTGTGGAAAGCCTTAGGGGGCGGCAGATTTTTTTTGCATACTCTTGAAGCCGCTCGCATGCTCCTTAGTTTCATTAGTTTTCTCACCCAGTGACCTTTGCAGTGATGAGATAATGTCACTGCTGGCGCTTTTGCTCTCCGTTAGCTTGTTGCGGTACATCCTGTCTTCCGCTTCTCTAATAATCAAGGCTGTCTCCTGCACTGTTTCTGTCTTTGAAGCCGTCCCGAGAGAAATAGTAAGGGGAACAGGGTCGGAGCCCGCCGTCAGGGCACAGGCATCTTTAATGCGTTCACAAATATTCCAGGCAGTCTTTTCGTTTGTCTTTGGCAATAAGATTGCAAACTCGTCCCCACCCCAACGGCAGATTATATCTTCGTTTCTACAGGTTTTTTCCAGGATACCAGCCATCTTTCTAAGAAAGTTGTCCCCTTCCCCGTGGCCGAAGGTATCGTTAACCAGCTTCAAGCCATTAATGTCCCCTAAAATTATACTTAAGGGCAGCTGCCTTTTGGTATCAAGCCGTTTTATCTCTTCCTCAAAAAAAGCCCTGTTGTAGAGCCTCGTGAGACTATCGTTAAAGCTTAAGAACTTTAGTTTTTCCTCCGCCTGCTTCTGCACGGTAATATCTTCGTATGTAACTAAAAACTTTCCGTTATCCATCAGCACAGGTCTTATCATAATCTTCTTTTTGGAACCGTCTTTGCAGGTTGTTGTAAAAGCTCTCGGCAAGATGACGTTTTTGTCCATTTCTTTAAAATCACTTTTCCAGGCATCCATAGCCTTTCGGCGGTAAAGGGTGTCAGGATAGGCAAGTTCAAACCATCGTTTCCCGGTAGGAATATCCCCAATGTCGTAACCGAAAACCTCAACAAATTTGGGGTTCAGGTATTCATATTTTCCTTCCCCACTGATAATAGAAATTGAAAGAGGCGAGAATTCTGCAATATAGCGAAATCTTTCTTCGCTTTCTTTAAGGATTTCCTCTGCCTGCTTACGCTCGGTGATATCCACCAGGAAGACCAGGACAGCCGGCTGTCCTTCCCATTCACTTAAAACGTTGTTAGTTTCCACCCATCTTGTAAGACCACTTTTTGTAACCAGCCTGAATATATATCTCTGTGGTACGTTTTCACCTTTAAGCCTCTTAAAGTGGTAGTCAGCCACCATAGCAGAATCATCGGGGTGAAAAAAAGAAGTAATCGGTTTCGAGAGTAATTCTTTTTCCGAATACCCAAATATTTCCACGGCCATTGGATTGACATATTTGTGCTTACCATCCTGAGCAATAATTATGGCCTCATTAGCGTTTTCCACAAGGAGACGATACTGCTCTTCCGACTTCTTTAAAGCTTGGAGAAGATTTGGGGGCATAAGTGAACCTCCTAAAACTGGCAATTTTTAATATTATATCATAATTCAACTCTTTCCAACAAAAGTTTTTTCCTAAACGCATAGAAATGTAACAACCATTCGAAAATCCACAAGCAATAAATATTGATTTGATGTTGAATAATACTGTAGATTTTGTACAATAAGCATATACTAAAGATTTTCTCGGCTGGTGGTAAATGAAATATGGAAATAGATAGGAGGGTTAAAGGCATGAACAAAGACGATATTAAAAAAGAGGTCAGAAATGAGTACGGAAAAATACCCGGTGGGTCCGGTTCCTGCTGCTCGCCTCAAACATCCTGCTGCGGTAATGAGGCATCAATATTAAGTAAGGAAATTGGTTATCTGGACGAAGAACTCGCTAAAATTCCTCAGGATGCAAACCTTGGCCTCGGCTGCGGTAATCCTGTTGCCTTTGCATCAATTAAAAAGGGGGAAACCGTTCTGGACCTTGGCTCCGGGGCAGGTATAGATTGCTTTCTTGCCGCAGCCAAGGTTGGCCCGGAGGGGAAAGTAATCGGCGTTGACATGACCCCGGAAATGGTGGAAAAAGCACGTGAAAATGCCAATACAGGTAATTATGGCAACGTAGAATTCAAGCTCGGTGAAATAGAAAACATTCCCGCTGCCGATAACCATGTTGACCTGATTATTTCTAATTGTGTCATTAACCTGTCCCCTGATAAAAAGCGCGTGTTTAAGGAATCTTTCAGGGTGCTGAAACCGGGAGGCAGGTTAATGGTATCGGATATTGTTCTAACCAAAGAACTGCCATCAGCAATACGGGATTCGATAGAAGCGTATGTAAGCTGCATTTCCGGGGCAATGCTGAAGGAAGAATATTTGCAAGCTGTAGAATCGGCAGGTTTTACTGATTTAAAGGTAATAAGCGAGAAATCGTTCCCTGTTGACAGTTGGGTAAACGACTCTCAGGATGATCCGCTTACAGCTGATTCTGTCCTAAGCATAAGCGTCTATGCAAAAAAGCCATAATTTGTAGTGGAACAAATGCAGTGGCGGGACAAGGGAACAGATCCCTTATCCCGCTTTTTTGCCTCTATGCTTTGGGGTTTAGGTAAATTTTATAACATCGTATATAATATTACCTGTCGTTTTTATATACGGATTCTGTTTTCTTGGAATTCCATACTGTCTAAGGGCCTTGTATATCCTCGCAAGCTCAATAATCTCTTCATCCTTGAAGGCATGGGGCTAATGGCAATAAATTTGCTATTATTGCATCTTATTATGCTGAAACATTTTTTCCTTTGGACACAGCACCTTTAGTGAATAATGGCGCCCCTATAGGCAGCACCTGTCTTTCAAACAATTCATTAAGAAAAAGGGCGCAGGCAACATAAAGCATGCCCAGTGCAAAAATCAATAAGAGAAACCAACCAACTGCCCCTGCTGCTGGTACCAATACCCCTACAGCTGCAAGCCCCACAAGCCAAAGGCCTAGATCAAGCAGAAGACAGAGGGCGAATATAAGCCTGCTTACGAGACCGGTAGCGATAAAGAAGGCAGCCACATATACAGCTACTACTAAAAAACCTACTCCGTTTGCTGCCGGAGGCACTGCAAAATCCTTAATCCATATTTTAGTTATCTCTCCAAAAGCTGGTGTAATACACAGCATCAGGCCAAAAACTAAAAGTGGAGTGGCAAACAGCAGTCCACCCCTTTTAAATTCGATAATACCAGCGATTACCTGTACCAATCCCCCAAATATAAGCCAGCCGATAATTAGTGGTGCACTCTCTGCTGGTATCCATCCGAGATTTAAGATCGCAAGTGGAATAACAACGGTACATAAACCAACTATTCCTGCCGTTGCAGGATTAGCCCATGTCATTTCTTTACCCATTTCTTTTTCCCACCTTTTTTTTAATGTAAATAAGCCTATAAGTCCAAACAGTGGTGAAAATTTTTTACACCAAAAAGAAAAACCTCCTTCCATATTTTTTCCAATCGCTGCTATATCTAAATATGAACCGTTGCTTATGATTCTTTTTTATATTAGACAAGAAACCTAAAAAATATCTCAATTTAGGAGATTAATAATATTCTATACTTTTTAATAATTCTATCTTGTATTTTTAACACTGTCAACGACAAAATTGGTGGAAAATTTTTTCACTTTGTTGCCCACTTTGGATAAGATTTTCGGAACTAATCCGGCACCTGGTTAAATTAAAAAAGAAGTCCGGTTCTCCAGACTCCCTTGGGACTAGGTGGGACTAGGGGACAGGTCCCTTGTCCCATTGTTGCGCCTCTATTATCGTGGTTTTACCGTGGGAATGGGCTATACTAAACGTCACCCTGCTCTCCTGGCTCTCGAAACAACCCCTTGCTACCCAATCATATATATTAGTATCCTATGGGCTTTTTTGGCTATTGGAAATATCTGCTATCTTAAACTTAATCCTTTCAGCAGATTGCTTTACGAAATAATGGCAATGAGCAAAGTCTCTTTTTCTTCAGTTAATACAATTATATCCAAGACCGCTCCTTTCGGGAGGATTGGGGGGATGCGCCAAACGAAACGTCCCCCTGGCTATTTGTTTTTATATTCTTTACATGTGGAAAACGAATAAGTGAATAATTCAAGCCTGACCCTCCTTCTTTACCTGACCCTCCTTCTTTACCCCGGCGCTGTTAGAGTTTCAAGGTTTTCAAGATATGATAATGCTTCTGCAAAGCACGAGCCACACATTTCTTCAGAAGCTGTTAGACTCCTACATACTTTTGGATATTCTACGCTGTTATGAATAGTACATCTATTATCTGCCGAAAGATTTACGCAGCGTACTCCTGCTTTTTTACCGTTTGGCATGCCCGGTATTTTGGAAGAAATCGATAGCGCAATGCAGCACGCTCCACAACCAATTCTGCAATCCATTTCAACCCTCCAAAATTTTTTCAATGAATATTAAGCCAAGGGGGGGACGTTTCGGGGGGTGTGAACCAAGCGAAACGTCCCCCTGGCTCTCTTTGGTTATTTTGCGTCAGGGGCAAGGGGTAGCATAACCTTTGTTAAAAGTTCGTTTTCCGGTACATCATAGGGGGAATTGAGATATAATTCATAAGCTACTCCCGTCGGGGTGCAGCCATTCTCTTTTACCCACTCCATAATGGCATGATAAGCTGACTCCATATGAATGTACGGGCCTTTGTGTAGACAGGAGACCTGCTTCCCGGAGGGGATCTCATCGGCTTTAATATCATCTTTTCCGAGGATCGGTTTTTGAACAATAAATCCCGCTTCTACGTCAAGGGCATCCATATTCATGTTGTAATAAGCGGCAAAGGCAATATCCGTAGGTTTTTCTCCAATTTCGTTCAAATACCGAACAATATCTCCATATGCTCTACCCAATTCCTTGGGCAAATTATCTGCATCCGTCCTTATGCGCTTGGAAATTACAGGTTGTGACTGCTGTTCGGTTAGTTCAATATCATAATCCATTAATAATCCCTCCAATTGATTTATTTTACATTATAACACTGCTTTTCTTATGAAGATAGTTTTTCAACGTTGTTTTTGTTCTCACTGTTTCGTGGGACTTTGATTCTCCGATGTTTCTCCTGCTGAAACGGGTTCACTTCTTAAATGAGCAATAATAATCTGAGGCCGCGCGAAAAACCTTACTGGTGGAGTAATAGTTCCAACTCCATTTGATACAATAACTTTTGTGTTATCAGTTTCAATAATCCCCGTTCTATACTTCTGCCCATTCTCTGACGGAATAATGGGAGCCCATAAGCCTAAAAAAGTTACCTGGCCCCCATGAGTATGACCTGCAAAGACCAGATCAATCTTATCTGTTTTCAAATGCTCCACATAGTCAGGATTGTGAGTGACTAAAACCACAAAATCCTCATTTTTTACATCTGCGATCGTTGGATTGATATCCTGAATATCCTCCAAATAATCGCCTACTCCTCCAATTTTGATCTGTTCACCGTTCTTCTCAATCCAGCGTGCTAGATTATCAATTAAATGAATGCCTGCATCCTTCATACTCTGAATGGTTAAAGCACCATCCTCCCAATGATCATGATTCCCCAATACACCATAAACCCCAAACCCCGCCTCTAATTTCTTTAATTCATCAAAACATGATTCAATATAATCGGGACTTCTGTGGACATAATCTCCACCAAGCAAAATAATATCTGGCTGCAGACTGTTAACTCTTTTAACAAGTTTTCTAAGCCTTGATTTAGAGAAAAAGGGTCCATGATGAATATCTGTTAAGAAGATTATTCTGGTATTTTCAAACTGCCGGGGAATATCTCCATTGACGACAATAATATCCTTCTCTTCAAGGCGGAATGGCTCCAGAAAGACATATACCCCTAAAATTACTCCTATTAAAAAAAAATATAGCAGAATCCTTATTATAGTAATCATTATTTCATCACCGCTATTATGACGTTGTTCCCGGCTAAGATATGCCTTGCCAGCGCTGCTGTGTTCTACAAGTCTATTAACAATTGGGAATGGGTTTCATTTGGGGGAAAGTTTTTACTCATGACTGTGTTCTTTCCAGACCTCTTGGCTAAATAAAGCATTTTGTCTGCCCGGTGCAAAAAGGAATCATGATCGTCACTTTCTTCAAGTGAGACCACTCCAAAGCTGCAGCTAACATGTCCTACATTATGGAATGCATTTTCAGAAATCAACATACTTATTCTTTCTGTCAGTTTCACCGCCTGCTGCTCCTGTGTATTAGGAAGAAGGATCATGAATTCATCCCCGCCCCACCTGACAAAAATATCTGTCTCTCTTATTGCATCCAATACTATTTTAGTTATGCTCACTATAACTTTGTCTCCACATAGATGACCATAGTTATCATTAATTGTTTTTAAATCATCCAGATCAAATATTACCAACGACAAATTAGTATTGTATCTTTTAGAGATAGCCGTGCTTTTTTCAAGTTCCTCATTAAATCTTGCCCTGTTATATATGCCTGTTAGTGGGTCAGTTGCCGCCAACTTTTTTAGTTTCCTGCTGTTTAAATAGTCCAATCTCTTGTAGTAATTAATCTTGTAGGATGAAACGCTGTTCAGAATTATTACCAACGAAATAAAAACAGCAGCGGCAGTTATTTCATTGAATGTGAACTCTCTTAAATAATAAACTGCATGCACAAAAAATCCCATACTCAGTCCAACTGAAACAAGAATCATATTTATCCACCGGTTTGGCACTAAGAATACTATGGATATTATTATTATGACCCCAAAAGACTGGATAAGTAAATTAGGAGATTCGTAAATGTAACAAATGTAAAGAAAGGATAGGGAAGCAAGAATTTCATAGGCAGTAAACCATTTGACCAGTACAGTATAATTTTTAAGATACCCTAACCCTATGTATAAAAATATGACCAATACGAAAAAAGCGGCTCTGATTATGAGGATAATAGTAAAAGTTCCAGAATCCTGTATGAGGAAGTAATCGGGTATAATGAATAAGAGAAATAAGGCGGCCAAAAATATAATACCTGCTTTTATGTATTTCAGGGCACTGCTGATTTCATTATAAAAGTAGTCACTTTCAAATTTCTTGTCTCTTAGCTCTCCAAGAGCTAGTACAAAACAGTCAGAATTTTTCTTTATTACCAATATGAACGGCCCCTTATTCCGTTTTTTTATTTAACATCTCATATTTTGTCTACGTTTAGGACGTTGACAAGGTTAAAATACATCTCGTAGAGGTGAAGTCCGTCACTGAAAGCTACAATAGGCCCATCCTGCACATTGAATTCCAGCTGGGCCATGACATATTCCTTTAAAAGCTGCAGCCCTCCAAGATTTTCGGGGAGACCGGTAAAGAGGTCCCAACTCCTGAAGAACAGGCCCATCTGAAGCAGCCCGTCCACTACTTTAAAAGTAATCACCCTCAGGCAGGGAGGATCATCCAGGTAAATGGAATTTTCGTTTCCTATGGTAATGGCAGCCTGGTTTGTATTTCCCCCGGATCTGTTTAAAAGCTCGATCGCTCTTGGGAGCTGGGGAGCAATATACATTCCATAGGTGTAATCCTCGTTTTCCCCCTTTTCAGTCCCGATAATATACTTATTAAAATAGCGCCAGATTTTGTCCTCATCCGTAGGGGCCGGGATGCCGCAGCCTTCAGGAACCCTGACACCCAAAGGACGCGTGGATGGCTCCATGACCCTTAAAACAGCATAGTCCAACTGGCGCCTGATCTGACCCTCGCAGCTCCCAACCTCAACCTTGTAGTCGATGCCCTTACGGACAGCACACCACATAATATCGCGCCAGACGTCCTCAATGGTTCTTCCTTCTACGATGTTATACTGGAATAGCATACTTTTCCTCCGTTTTTTAATCTACTTGTCAGCTTATTATTTACATCCTTATTCTAACATATTTTTTGTGGATTTTTTTAAATGTACATAAAATTCCTTAACTTTTATTAAACCCTGCTTTTGAAGGAAAATAGAAGATGGAAGAGAATTTAAATGTAAAACAATAAAATTCATTATGGATGGATTGTTATTTTCACAGGCCTGATGGCCAATATCGGCTCTCACGGCTTTAGCAGGATGGCTTACAGCCTAGTTCTGCCGGAAATGATGGAGGGCCTTAATCTTAGCTATACACAGGCGGGTCTTTTGGGGACGGGGAACTTCGCAGGTTACCTGATTTTTGTTGTTATTTGCCGGGGACTATGTAGGGCCGCGCCTGGCTCCCGCCGCTTTCGGGTTTGTAACTTTATTCTTCGCTCTCGGGCAAGTTTTGGGGCCTGCCTTTGGAGGCTATATCACTGATCTGACCGGAACTTTCAGACCTTCCCTTGTGTCCGCCGCCGCCGTTGCACTATGCGGCTCCTTCGGTTCACTGCTCCTAAAGAAACCCGCACAATCAAAGATTGAAATCATATAGGCTTACTTTACCAGGTTTATTCTTTCCAGGGTAGGCGGGTGGGTATAGAGGACAGCCTTTATAAGAGGATGGGGCTCTACGTCGGATAGGTTGGCCTGTGCCAGGTTCTTGTGCAGGGTTACCTGAAGTTCCTTCATGCGGGTAAGCTCAACAGCCTTGAGGTCAGCCTCACGCTCAAAGGCTCTGGAAATGGCGTTTTCGAAAGGCATGCTTACAAAAGAGAGCAGTGTGAAAAAAAGCAGGGCAATTATAATGGCCCGGAAATCAGCTCTTGAGCCTGCCGCTTGCGTTATACCCAGTTCTTTTAAGGCCAGTGACAGCAGAAAAAGCGTTAAAAACGCCTGCCCAATACCGAGGAGAATACCTTTCGTTATATGAGCATATTTCCAGTGAGCAATCTCATGGGCTATTACGGCCAGGGCCTCGTGCTGAGAAAACCCGGAGAGCAGGGTATCATAAACTACAATACGCTTGCTGCTTCCTAAACCAGTAAAGTACGCATTTGCCTTCATGGTCTTACGACTGGCGTCTGCAACGAGCACCTCATCAACTTTTATCCCAACATCTTCCGTCATAATGATAATGCGGGAGTTCATGGCCTCGTCCTGCAGGGGCTTGAAATTATAAAAAAGAGGGTCAATAATTAATGGATAAAGGTACGTTCCTGCAATTATAAAAACGGCAGAAAGAACACCTGCAATATACCACCATCGCGCGGGAAAATACTGCATGAGTGCATAAAGCCCCGTAAAACTTAGGACGGTTAGTAGGAGAGAGATGGATCTGTTTAGAAGGTAATCCGCCGCCCAAGAAGCAGGAGTGTGAGCCGTAAGTCCAAAACGTGATTCGACCACAAAACCGCGATAGTAGTCCAAAGGAAGGGTAATCAGATAGAGGACTAAAAAGATAAGCGCAATATAGGCAGCGGCATGTGCCAGGGGTATAGGGGCTAAACGGGAAAAATATCTCCAGCTGAAAAGGAGCAGTCCTGCCAATCCTGCCCACATAATCAGCGTCCGGGCCAGATAGATCTGCAGGGAGATACGCTGGTATTCAGCTGCACGTCCTAAGAAATCTTTATTGAAATAGTAAAGGGCCTCTTCACTGAAAGGAGTTTTAGAGTAAAGGCCGATTAACAGGGCTGCAAAGACCAGCAGCGCTGCCCCAGCTGTAACGAGCAAAATTTTAGATGACCACAAATGTTCTTTCCCCTTTTTAATAACATGCTTTTTTCTCATAATACATTATTTATGCGGGAATATCTAATTATATAATACCCAGAGCAGAAAAGTGTATAATTAAGGTAGAATCTTCATGAGGAGGGAGCAGGATGTTGACTCCGGAACAAATTCTTTCAGATCTTATCAAGGTAAATACGGTTAATCCCCCGGGAAATGAAACTGCAGCAGCTCTTTACCTGAAGGGGCTTTTCGATGCTGCCGGTATACCAAACGAAATTGTGGAACCGGAAAAAGGACGGGGAAGTTTTATTGCCAGGCTGGGCTCGGGACCTAAGAAACTCCTTTACCTCTCCCATACGGATGTAGTGCCGGCCGGTGATGACTGGGATTATGACCCCTTTTCAGGAGATATACGGGACGGCTTTGTATTGGGCAGGGGGGCCAGGGACTGCAAAAGTCTGGTGGCGGCAGAAGCCTATGCCATGCTGAAGTTAGCTGCTGAAGGGGTATCTTTTAATGGAACCCTCATCTTTGGGGCAACTGCAGATGAAGAAAGGGCTGGATTTCACGGTGTAAGACAGATTCTGGAACAGTGTCCGGAAAAGCTTCAGGCAGATTTCGTTATTAATGAAGGGGGAGAAGAACCTGTTGAGATAAACGGAAGACTGCTCTATTTCATTCAGGTCGGTGAAAAAGGAACAGCCTGGAACCGACTAACAGCCAGGGGTAAGTCCTGCCATGGGTCCATACCAACCCTGGGAGCTAATGCTGTGAGTAAAATGGCAAAAGTTATTGGAGCCATCTCTGACTATCGCCCCGAGATAAGGCTCATTCCAGAAGTTAGAGCGCTTTTAGAGGAAATAGGACTTCTAACAGGTTTCACATCTCCTCTACAGGAAAATAATGTGGATCTGCTGCTGGAAACAGTCGAGGAAAAGAGCTTTGCAGAGGCGCTGCGTTCCATGTCCAGGATGACACTCTCGCCCAATATGGTCAATGGAGGAAGCATGACCAATGTGGTTCCTGACTTCTGCCAGGCCGACATTGATATAAGGATCTTACCCGGACAGAATAAAGAGTTTATTTATAATGAGATTAGCAGGCTGGTTGGCCCGGATGTGGAAATTGAAATACCCAACTACTATCCATCGACAATTTCCACTTCTCAATGTGAATTCTATAAACTCATCGAAAACGCTACTTTTGAGGTGGCCGGACGGAATATTTCCTGCCTCCCCATGCTTTCCCCCTGGGCAACAGACTCCAGGTTTCTTCGGGATGCCGGTATACCCTCTTATGGAATAGGACTGATGGCAAAGGAATTTGACCCCCAGGGAAGAACAACCGTTCACGGGAGAAATGAAAACATTGATGTGGCCAGCCTTCGTCTCAAGGCAGATTTTCTGGTTACCCTCGCCCGTAATTACCTTACTTAAATTACCGGATTTTTTACAGGTTTTTACAGGTTTTGTTATAATATTTCTTGCCAATAGGAGACATAACTGCTATACTTTAAGGGTTGCGGTATTATAAGGGGGATTAACTGAAATGACTGAGATTAGAAACATAGCTATTATTGCCCATGTTGACCATGGCAAAACGACACTGGTGGATGTCATGTTAAGACAGAGTGGGATTTTTCGGGATAATGAAGTGGTCATGGAACGGGTGATGGACTCCAACGCCCTGGAAAGAGAACGGGGCATCACTATCCTGGCTAAAAATACAGCCATCTTTTACAAAGGGATCAAAATTAATATTGTGGATACCCCCGGTCATGCCGACTTTGGAGGAGAAGTGGAACGGGCTCTCAGCATGGTTGATGGCGTGCTGCTTGTAGTGGACACTTTCGAAGGGCCTATGCCGCAAACCAAGTTTGTACTGCGAAAAGCATTGGAAAAAAATCTGAATCCTGTCGTTGTAGTCAATAAAATTGACCGCTCAGACGCCAGGCCCCATGAAGTCATAGACGAGATTTTTGAACTTTTTCTGGAACTGGGGGCTAATGATGAACAGTTAGATTTTCCAATCATTTACGCTTCTGCCAGGGACGGTTGGGCCAGGAAAGAAGTGGAAGATGAATCTACAAACCTGAAGCCACTTTTTGAAGCCATTATTAAACACGTCCCTCCCCCAAATGTTTTTGCAGAAGGACCTTTTCAAATGCTGGTTGCAAACCTTGAGCACGATAATTACCTGGGCAAATATGCCATTGGGCGTATCAACAGGGGAACAGTGATGTCGGGGCAAACTATTGCCGTCATACATCACAACGCCCAGGTCACCCGGGGTAAAATCGCTAAGCTTTTTTCCTATCAAGGGCTCAAAAAAGTGGAAATAGACCAGGCACCGGCGGGTGATATTATTGCTCTGGCCGGACTGGAAGATGTAAATATAGGTGAAACACTTTCCGATCTCCAGATAACTGAGCAGCTTCCCGTTCTTACCGTGGACGAACCCACCCTCTCCATGACTTTTGTAGTCAACAACAGTCCCTTTGCCGGCCTGGAAGGGGAATATGTCACATCCCGCAAGCTGCGTGAACGCCTCTACAGAGAGCTGGCTTCCAATGTGAGCCTGCGGGTTGAGGATACTGATAGCTCTGACGCCTGGGTTATTTCCGGACGTGGTGAGCTCCATCTTTCCATCCTGGTGGAAAATATGCGCAGGGAGGGTTACGAACTGCAGGTTTCAAAACCGGAGGTTATCTATAAGAGGATAAATGGCGAACTAATGGAGCCGATGGAACATCTTATTCTTGATATCCCTGAAGAAGCCTTGTCTGCTGTGATGGAAAACCTGAGCAAGAGAAAAGCAGAAATGGTTAACATGGCGGCCAGCGGATTCAAGCATTCCCGCCTGGAGTACAAGATTCCTGCCAGGGGGCTGATTGGTTTTCGCTCCGATTTTCTCACCGATACCAGAGGGCATGGGGTTATGAACCATACCTTCAGTGGTTATGAACCTTATAAGGGAGAGTTTAAAACCAGATTCCAGGGTGCCTTAATTGCCTGGGAAATGGGTGAAGCCGTCACTTACGGCATGCTTCAGGTAGAAGACCGGGGGACCCTCTTCATCCAACCGGGGACTAAGGTTTATGAAGGAATGGTCGTGGGCCAGCATAACCGGGAACAGGATCTGGAAATAAATGTCTGTAAACGTAAACAGTTAACCAATATGCGGGCCAGCGGCTCCGATGAAACTATCCGCTTGAAAGAACCCCGTATCCTTACCCTGGAAGAAGCCATTGAATTTATTAACGATGACGAATATGTTGAAGTAACACCAAAGAGCATCCGCATGCGTAAAAAAATCCTGGGCAGACAAGAGCGGGCAAGGTCAACCAAAAAGTCTAAGGTTCTGAAAGAAGTTAATTAGCACTACAGCGCAAATAGATATTCACAAAGCCACGGGGAACTGTCCCCCGTGGCTTTGTGGTATTTAGGAAAGGATACTCCGAGATGGATATTAATTATGGAAAATGTAAATACTTAACCTAAATAGCAATCGATATTTGGAGGATTTCCGATGCTCAAAGACAGGCTTTTGCTTGGCGGTTTTGCTGGGATAATTGCAGCATTACTGGCAAATTTAACACTGTATTTTATGAATATATTTATTCCCGGACAGAACATAAACATGCCTGAAGTAACAACAGAAATATTTTTAAATGTGAGCAGCTACACTCTTACCCATCAGGTGTTAGGCGTCATCTGGAGTACAGTGGTAGGTTCAGTCTATGCGATATTTTATCTCATAACCCTTGATCTGACTGGTTGGAATAATCTGTGGCTAAAATCTATGATGGTCATTACAGGGCTCTGGTTGATGGGTGCAGGTTTTATCATGAAACTTCTGGAACTCGCTCAAGGTGTTCGTGATTATCCCTTATCCATTCTTGCCTTTTTTATTGCTCATCTATTTTTCGCTACGTATTTGTACTTCTTCGTGAAAAAGTATGGCATAGAAAAAGCTTAAATTATCTCGTCCATATTAATTCTGCAAAATGAGGTTTTTTACCCCGCAGATAAACCTTGTTCACGTTTGCAAAGTTACCAGCAATATTAATATTAAAATCACCATACTGATTTTTTTTAGTTAAGAAGCTGTATCGCAGTTGTAAATATAAATTCTCATTTTCTATCTTGTATTTATAACCAACAAAACCCGAAGAACTATTAACCGTATCTCCTCTGATATGCAGCTCAGTATCTTCTACTTTTATTTTATACACAATGATTGATTGCGGATTTGTAACTGTCCCATATTTAAAGTGCAGCAGCCCTAAAACAAGGGCAATAATTATACAGAAAACCACAACTAAACCTGCGGCAGTTAAAGGTTTTACTTTTTTTGCCATAAACGTAACCCGACTTAAATTCCCCATTATCTGCTCACATCCCGGGAGAATAGTCCAACAAACTGTCCATACCCCTCGCTCTCCAGGTCTTCTTTGGGGATAAAGCGGAGAGCTGCAGAGTTAATGCAGTAGCGCAGCCCTTCAGGCCCTGGCCCATCGTTAAAAACATGCCCCAGGTGGGAATCGGCCTCCTTGCTCCTTACCTCAGTTCGAACCATACCAAGGGTGCGGTCGGATTCTTCTTTTGTACTTTCAGGTTTAAGGGGCTTTGTAAAACTGGGCCATCCGCACCCCGAATCATACTTATCCGTGGAACTAAAGAGGGGCTCGCCAGAAACAATGTCAACGTAAATGCCTTCTTTTTTGTTATCCCAGTATTCATTGTTAAAGGGCGGCTCTGTAGAATTCTTTTGTGTAACTTCATACTGCATTTTAGTAAGCCTTTTTTTCAGGTCTTCCAGTTCTGTTCCCTCCTTCCAGTGTTAGTATTACCGATCGGTTAGAACCCTATTTTCGCATCTAAGTCAATGGCTTCTTCTTCATTATCCCCGAATCATCTGAACGGCTTTTGAAAGATAAAATAACGCCAGGCCATAATAAAGAGCCCAAAAATAAGGGAAATTTAAGCCCAGTAAACCAAAAAGAGTTTTCAATAAAATTGGAAATGTTAAAGCATAGATACTTAGTTTAAAAAGGTTTCCAAGACCGATTCTGAAGTTGGTTATTCTTTCAATTATGAGCCCGACCAGACTGACCATAAAAGCACTGATTAGCTTTCCTAAAACAAAGAATATAAATCCAAAGACAATAATAAAGAGATTTAACCATTTCAGCAAAGGTATCCAGGTAATAACATCTTCTTTTGAAAACGCAGCTCCCTCTAAGCTTTTAAAATCAAAATGTCTTGTTTGAAATCGATTTTCCTTATGAACTGCGTAATGTTTTGAGATAAAAATACCATTTTCATAATCATCCAGAACGCTTTGATCCATTCTTCCAAAGGTGTCGATAACAAAAATTTCCTCTGCGCTTTGTTTGACTAGATAGGGCATTTCTGCGTCTACCGTCAGCTCTCCATTTTCAAAAAGAAATGAAGGAAAATCCGCTTCAAAATGACTCTTAAAAGTATCAACTCCTGAATTTACATCCCTGAAAATCTGCATGCCGCTTAATCCTGCAAAAAAAACAGAGATCAGAACTAAATACAATACGGCTTTAGCTGTAGAATGCCGAAAAAAATAACGGTAGGCTTTTATATTGGAAATACTGTTCATAAACTGTGAGATTATACTCATCTTCTCTTCCATTTAAAACCATCCTTTACAGTTTACTGCCGAGAATTTCCACTTCGGCTTCAATCTCAACGGGAATATAAAATGGAAGCTCCGCCATACCAACAGCAGAACGGGCATGAAGTCCTTTCTCAGGCCCATAAAGCTCAAGGATTAAATCTGAAAAACCATTAATAACCTGAGGTTGTTGATTAAAACCCGGAGCTGAATTTACCATACCGAGAACTTTCAACCAGCTTCCCACCCTGTCCAGATCACCCAGTTCACGCTTTAGGCTTCCAAGGATTGCAAGGGCCACCAATCGTGCTGATTGATAAGCCTGCTCAAATGGTTACTTCCGATCCAACTTTTCCGAAAGGCCCAGCCAGTGAACCATCGGGGTTCTGGGGACCATGCCCGGATACGAATGCCCGGTTTCCATGGACCCTTACCATTGCAAAAGGCAGTTTCACCCCTGCTGGAATTATTAATGGCTCGGGAAGCAGAAGGCCAAGGTGTGCAAGTCTGGTTTCAACTCCTGTATTATATTTATAATCCATAATCGTATAATTACCCCCTTTTTTTAATAATTTTAGGGTTTCTTCCATTTTATATTCAACATAAGGCTTATGATACCTTCTATTAATGCCTGCCTGATCCAAGTGAAGTAAGGAGTCTTAGGAAAAATCAGATCAAATCCTCTCCTAATTAAGAATAAAAACGAAAAAATAAAAATATAATATATTGACGGTGCAAAAACGCTGTGTTATAATAATTTTTAAATTACATCACAAAAGCCATGAAAGAGGAAAGTAAGCTGGTGACGTTTTCCACAGAGATGAGAGTACCATAGGCTGAAAGTCTCTCAGAATAACAGCCAGAAGAAGTTCCCTCTGGAGCAGCAAGCTGAAAACTGTTAAAGACAAAAAATGTCTTAACGGTCAGTAGTCCTTGATGGATCTTCCACCATTAAAAGGAAGGGGATATAAGGCTGGAATACTTTTTAGTTACATCTTTCGGTCCGTATCCTTAAACGAGTGGGGCACTTTTGTGCTCAACTAGGGTGGTACCGCGTGGAAGCCAAAGCTTCCGTCCCTATGGGGACGGAAGCTTTTTTAATTATAAAGCTATCTCTCCCCGAAGAGAAAAATATTAAAAATATGAAAGGATGGTTAGAAAAATGGAAATTACCATTAGACCTGTAGAAAAGATTGAGGGACAGACGAGAATAGCAGGAGATAAATCAATTTCACACAGGGCTCTGCTCCTCTCTTCTCTTGCAGAGGGCAATATTGAGATTGAAGGTCTTTTTGAATCAGAAGATACGATCTCCAACTTAAATTGTTTAAAAGAGCTGGGTGTTGAGGTTGCAGGGGACTGGGGGAAATTAATCGTAAAAGGAAAAGGGTTGCGCGGCTTTAAAGAACCGGGTAATGTTCTTGACGCAGGAAAATCAGGGACTACTGCGCGCCTTTTGACAGGGATGCTGGCCGGGCAGCCTTTTCATTCCACTTTAACAGGAGACGTTTCCCTGAGAAATCGTCCCATGGAAAAATTAACGGGAGCCCTGATCCAGATGGGTGCATCTATTAGCGGCAGACATAACAACGAGCTCCTACCCCTGACTATCAGAGGATATGATCTGCTTCCCATTAACTACTCCCTCCCTGTTGCCAGCGCCCAGGTAAAATCAGCCCTTATGATTGCGGCCCTTTATTCCCGGGGGACAACAGAAATTGTGGACTATTTTAACACCAATGACCACACCGAAAGAGCGCTTCGTTATCTGGGTGCAGGTATAGAAAAAACAGGGAAAAACCATACCATCATCAAGGGTTCTACCAAGCTTAAGGGAGAAAAGTTCCATATTCCAGGTGACATTTCAACAGCTGCCTATTTTATTGTGGCTGCAGCACTGGCTCCCCATGGGGAATTGTATCTGGAAGATATAGGTATTAACCCTACCAGAACCGGCATACTTGAAGTGCTTGGAAAAATGGGAGCAGAAATTGAAGTCTTGAATATAAGAGAATATAACTGCGAACCGGTGGCCGATCTGCACGTAAAAAGCGGCAGAAATTTGCGGGGAGTTGAAATAAATAAGGAAATGATCCCACGGCTAATAGATGAGATTCCTCTCCTCACAGCAGCTGCCATTTTTGCGGAAGGAGATACAGTAATTTATGGAGGCACAGAGCTGGGGGTTAAAGAATCAGTTCGTCTTAAATCAACCACTATTGAATTACAGAAAATGGGAGCGGTGATTGAAGAACTCCCGGATCGCCTGTTAATCAGGGGCAGTACAAAACTTTCCGGAACCCGTTATGAAAGTAACGGTGACCATCGGGTCACCATGGCACTGGCAACGGCAGCCCTTTTTGCTGAAAGCGAATCTGTTATTACAGGAATAGAGGCTGTGCAGGCTTCATCTCCCGGTTTTTTTGAGACGATGAAAAGACTCTCTTCGTAAAATATTATCTTTTAAGAAAAATCTTTCCTATTGGCAAAAAACCCTGGCAGCCTTAATAATAGGGCTGTCAGGGAAGTTACGCAGTTATTTTTCATTTAGCAGAGGATTTTAGTCATGTACCAGCAGAGCCTCTTCAGCATATAATTTTCGGGAAAGATGACCTGAGTGGAAGAGTTCTTGGGCCCGTGGACTTCCGGGCTTCCCCAGGTATTGTTCATAAAGATTCAATATCATGGGGTTTTCGTGAGATTTGCGGAACTCTCTCTGCCGATCCAGCTCAAGCAGCCCCCTGGATCGCTTGACCCGGTGGCTAATCTGTTCGTTCCAATCATTTGTTTCAGTATAGATGGGCTGCCCTCCACCGCCCACACAGCCACCGGGGCAGGCCATTACTTCCACAAAGTGATATTCCTTTTTTCCCTCAAGCATTCTGTCGATCAGCCTGCGAGCCGCTCCTGTGCCCCTGGCCACCGCAACCTTCAACTCATGGGACCCAGCGTGAATTACAGCTTCCTTATACTCCTGGGATCGCACTTCCTGGAATTCCAACCGTTTTAAGGGCGTACCGCTGGCCCATTCATATACCGTGCGCAGTGTAGCTTCCAAAACCCCACCCGTGGAACCAAAGATAACCCCTGCGCCGCTTGCAAAACCCAGGGGAGAATCAAATTTCTCTTCGGGCAGCTTCTTTATATCCAAACCCGCCTGGAAGAGCATCTGTACAAATTCCCTGGTACTGAGTTCAGCGTCAATATCCTGAAAACCACTGGACCTCATTTCAGGTCTTAAAAGCTCGTATTTTTTGGAAACACAGGGCATGATGGAGACGACAAAAATTTTCGAGGGGTCTATTCCTGCCTGCTGAGCGTAGTACGTCTTTGTCAAAGCACCAAAAATCTGTTGTGGTGATTTGACTTCGGAGAGGTTATCCACCAATTGGGGATAAAACTTTTCGCAAAATAGAACCCAACTTGGACAGCAGGAAGTGAACTGAGGAAACGGCCCCCCATTTTTCAGCCGCTCCATAAATTCCGTCGCTTCTTCCATAACACAGATATCGGCAGCAAAACAGTCGTCAAAGACACGATCAAAGCCCAAACGGTGCAGAGCTGCAACCATCTGTCCCTCTACCGGTGTCCCCACAGGTAGGCCGAATTCCTCTGAAATGGTGCTTCGGATCGAGGGCGCAGTCTGTACAACCACGTGAAGATCCGGATCAGCGAGGGCCTCCCAAACCCGGGCCGTGGAATCTTTTTCCCGCAGCGCCGACGTGGGGCAGACTGTAATACACTGGCCGCAGTAGATGCATGGTGACTCCATCAGTGAACCGTTGTAAGCCGGGCCAACAATGGATTGGAAAGAACGCTCCACCATCCTGTAAATAAAAGCCGTAATATAGTTTTCACAAACACTGATACAGCGGCGGCAGCGTATGCACTTGTCAGGTTCCCTGACCACAGAGGGGGACAGATCGTCTATCAGAAAATGATTGCGCTCCCCTTCCACATGCAGGTCTCTGATACCGTAACGCTTGGCCAGCCTCTGCAGTTCACAGTTAAGGTTACGCTCACAAGTCAGGCATTCAAAGGGATGGTCAGAAAGAAAAAGCTCAAGGATCTGCTTTCGCGCTGCTAATACTTCCGGTGTATTGGTATAGACCACCATTCCATCCTGAACAGGTAATACGCAGGATGCATCAAAAGTGGGCCTGCCTTCCACCTGGACAATGCATACTCTGCAGGCCGCGGGAGCGTTAAGATCTTTCAAATAGCAAAGGGTGGGAATGTCTATCCCTATTTGGCGTGCTGCATCCAAAACTGAAGTGCCTTCTTCCACGCTGACCTGCTGTTTATCTATCGTCAAATTTATCATACTCTTGCTATCTCCTTCTCTTTTTTCCCTGCCATAATGGCATCAAAGGGACATTCCTGCGCGCAGCGGGCACAATCATTACACTTCGAAGGGTCGATACGAAAAGTCTTTTCATCTTTTATAATCGCCTCTGCCGGACAATATTTTGCACAGATTCCGCAGGATTTGCATTGCTCTTCCTTTATAAAGTGGCGGCTTAATTCGGGGCAAACCCCGGCAGGGCAGCACTTATCATTAATGTGCGCAAGAAACTCCTGGCGGAAATGTTTTAAAGTGCTGAGCACAGGGTTGGGCGCTGATCTTCCCAAGCCGCACAGCGACGCATTTTTCATCAAAACAGCAAGGCTTTCCAGCCTTTCTAAATCTTTTTCCTCGCCTTGCCCTAAGGTAATCTTCTCCAGGATTTCAAGCATCCTTTTAGAACCAACCCGGCAGGGAGTACACTTGCCGCAGGATTCCTGACGGTTAAAATCACTAAAATAGCGGGCTACATCAACCATGCAGGTATTTTCATCCATGATAATCAGCCCTCCGGAGCCAATCATACTGCCTACGGCCCTTAATGAATCATAGTCCAGGGGCAGATCCAAATGGTCAGCAGTGAGAGCCCCTCCGGAAGGCCCCCCCGTTTGAGCTGCTTTAAATTCATAGTTATCGGGGATGCCCCCACCTATGTCAAAAATAACTTCCCGCAAAGTTGTACCCATAGGCACTTCCACCAACCCTGTATGCCGCACATTACCTGCAAGGGCAAAAACCTTCGTTCCTTTACTCTTTTCTGTACCGATTTGGGCGAACCAGTCGCTCCCGTTTAATATAATAAGGGCGATATTGGCCAAGGTCTCAACATTATTAATAGAAGTGGGATGTCCCCAAACACCTTTTTGAACGGGGAAAGGCGGACGGGGATTAGGGTCACCCCGGGTCCCTTCCACTGAAGAAATGAGGGCAGTTTCTTCGCCGCAGACGAAAGCGCCTGCGCCAACCCGTATTTCCAGATCAAAACTAAATTCCTGTTCAAGAATATTGTCCCCCAGGAAATGCGCTTCGCGGGCTTCGCTGATAGCAGTTTCCAATCTCTGCACAGCGAGTGGATACTCAGCACGCACATATATAAATCCCTGCTTTGCGCCCACTGCATAACCGGCCAGGATGAGGCCTTCCAGGACGCTGTGGGGGTCACCTTCCATAATGCTGCGATCCATAAAGGCTCCCGGATCACCTTCATCGCCGTTACAGATTACATATTTTTGAGCAGCCTGAACCTCACGGGCAGCCTGCCACTTTCTCCCTGTTGGAAAACCACCGCCCCCCCGTCCTCTTAAGCCGGATCGGGTTACCTCCTCAATGACCATCTCCGGGGTTAATTCGCTTACTGCTTTCGCCAAAGCAGCATAACCCTGGCTGCTCATATAGGAATTGATATCCGGAGGAATAACTCCGCAGTTTCTTAAAACGAGGCGCTTCTGTTTTTTATAAAAGGGCATATCTTCTCTGCGGTGCTGAATTTCCTCTGAGTCGTGATCTTTGTGCAGCAGGTGCTCAAGAAGCCGGCCGCCTAAGACATGCTCCTCAATAATCTCCCGTGCATTTTCCGGTTTCAGGCGACGGTAAACCACCCCTTCAGGATAAACAATGAGCGAAGGACCCAGCTTGCAGTTTCCGATACAGCCAGCCTCCAGGACTTTCAATTTTCCTTCAAGACCATGCTCATTCAGTTCAGCATATATTGCTTCCTTTACCTCGTGGCAGCGTAATGATAAACAAGGCACTCCGCCGCAAAGTAAAATATGTCTTTCCTCAGATTTAATTTTTGCCACTTGATCTTCTAAGTTGTCCATCAGATTATTCATGGCCATGTTCCTCCAGAAGCTTCTGCAGGGATTTTAAAGTCATTTCCCCATATAGTTCATCTCCGATTTTAATTACAGGGGCAGCACTGCAGGCGCCAACACAGTTGGCGGTTGAAACGCTGAACTTACCATCCTCAGAAACCCCACCTGGCTTTAAAGATAAATTTTCATCCAGGTATTCGAGAAGATCTTTCATCCCTTTTACGTAGCAGGCCGTACCGCTGCAAATTTCCAGGTGGCATTTGCCGGATACCTTCGTCTTAAAGAGCGAATAGAAGCTTACAACGCTGTAAACCTCGCTTAATGGCACATCCAGTTCGTAAGCCACATGGATCAGGATTTCCCTGGGCAGGTAACCGTATATCTCCTGAGCCTCCTGGAGGGCTTTTATCAGAACGCCACCGCGCCCTTTATATTTTTCCAAAACACTATCTAATTCCTGGTAATTCTCCTTTACTTCGATTCGAGTCTTCTCCATAAATGCCTCCTAGTTACTAACACTACAGCTAAAGATTGCTTATTTTGCACCATCGCTAAGCCACGGGGACGGTTCCATCGTCTTCCCACTAGCTATGGTAAGACGACACACACCATTTTTCAAGTGGTATGGGGACACACCCCATTTTTCAAGTGGTATGGGGACACACCCCATTTTTCAAGTGGTATGGGGACACACCCCATTTTTCAAGTGGTATGGGGACACACCCCATTTTTCAAGTGGTATGGGGACACACCCC
>JAUSPO010000173.1 GCA_030656575.1 Bacillota bacterium | reverse complement strand
TGCTAATTGATCAAGCTCGGCGGGGGATAAGGTACGGCTGAAATATTGGCTCATGTTAAGGCCTCTTAAAGATCTAAAGTCAGGTCGGAGCTGGCACTGTTGATGCACAGACGAACATTGGTTGGGCTTTCGTGATTGCTGTCTTGGTTCTGAATGTGCCGTGTGCTGCCAGATAACTTGGTGCAAGAACAGGTATTGCATAAGCCACGACGGCAGCCATAAGCAGGATTAATGCCCTCTGCCTCTAGCGCGCTTAAGATTGATTGTCCCACTGGCAGCATGACGGTTTTTTGACTGCGCTGCAGCGTGACTGCAACACGATGATTGCTGTCAAAAATAATCTCTGGCGCATAAAACGCTTCCGTCACTGCGGGCACGTCATATTGTTTAGCGAGTGCCGCCGCGCTTTGTACAAAACCTTGTGGGCCACAGGCAAAAATCTGACTGTTGTTTGATCGCTCTAAGTGTGTTTGTAGGTGCTGCTCGTTAAGGCGTTGAGCAGGTTGATCGGCTTGGGTTAACAAGTACTGCACTTGGAACTGTGCATGTGTGCTGGCCAGGGCATTAAGCTCATCTACGAAACAAAGCTCATGCTCGTGCTTAGCCCAGTACAACAGCGTAATAGGGGCAGGGTAGCTTGTTAAGTGGCCGCGTAACAAACTCAAAAACGGGGTAATGCCGCTGCCGGCAGCCAGCATTAAGGTCGCTTTTGGCTGTGCTGCGTCCAGCGTCATATCACCAAAGGCAGGGCTTATTTCAACAACTTGGCCAATACAGCTGTGTTGGCTTAACCACCGGCTGACGATGCCGGCATCAACACGCTTCACAGTAATACTGAACTCGCCGGTGTTACTGTTGACCCATGCAGGGCTATAGCTTCGTGTACGTCGTACGCCGTTCACTTCAACAGTAATGTTGATGTGTTGGCCGGGCAAAAAGCCCTGTACGTGACGATTAGCTTTCAGCGTTAAGGTGACGCTATCACTGGCGGCGTGCTCTAAATGCGTGATACGCGCAAGCGCCTGCTGTGTTGACCACAGCGGGTTGATGGTTTCTAGCCAGAAGTCGACGACCGATGTTGGCACCATTGACGCTAAAAGTGAGGTCATAAAGTTAACCTGCTATGTAAGATTGGCGTAATTATACACATGTCTATACAGTTGTATATATAAATGTTTTTTTTCATTTTATGTATACTTAGA
>JAUSPO010000156.1 GCA_030656575.1 Bacillota bacterium | reverse complement strand
GGATGAACCGGTAATTTTCAGAAAAACCGATAGGCAATGGCTAAAAAACGTCAATCTTAGACCTTGCAAGATTTTTAAAGAATTTCATGCGTCAGCTCTGATATGTACAGGCAGCACTATCCCGGGAGGGCTAAATATGTTCAATAAACGAAAAGACAAAAATGTACCTTTTTCTGATTTAAGAAGCCGCTTAGAAGAATATTCTTCTTCTAAAGAAAAAAACAGATGGGCCTTTGAAGAAGAGGATAATAACAGCACCGATTCTTTCTTTAATTTTTTCCCCATTTCATTTTTAAGGGATATGCACAGTTTAATGCTTTTTAAAATCACTCTTGCGTTTTTGACCTTATTGATTGTTTTTCTTATATCCTTCATACAGACCCCCTTTACTGTATCTATGATAGACAAAGTACATTATATAACCACATGGAAGATGGATTTTATGGAAATAGGGCGTGAGACAGTACCGGTTATAAGAAAACTCTGGGAAGGTAACCTGGAGACCGATCTGGACCAGGTCGTGTTAGCGCCGGGAGGAAATGTTCCTGCAGTTGGAGAGGTTAAATTAATTGCTCCCCTTCAGGGTGAGCTGGAAGAAACTTTTGGGTTTAAGTTCAATCCCGGTTTGCAGAAGGAAGAGATGTTTTACGGCCTCGTCTTTACTGCTCCTGGAGGCACGGAGGTGAATGCTTCTGCAGCCGGACTTGTCAAAAAGGTTGGAGAGCATCCCTATTATGGGCTCTATTTGTTGGTGGAGCATCCTGCAGGAATGGAAACGTGTTACGGTTATCTGATGGAAGTCCTGGTCGAAGAGGGGGATAAAGTAAATCAAGGACAGAGAATAGCCAGAATAGGGTCGGATCCCCAGGGAATTAAGGCTGCTTTATATTTTGAATTAAGAGAGAAGGGTCAACCTATAGATCCGCTGCCGCTGCTTGTTGACTAGTGGTGCCAATTATGACTTCAGGAGGTTTTTATGTGAGTTGGCGCCTCTTTAAATTTCATAAGCTGGAGATATCTGTCCATCCTTATTTTCTGCTTTTAATCTTCCTCTGGATTCTGGCTGGATTACCTCTTCAAACTCTTTTTTTATTTATACTGGTTTTGGGCCATGAACTAACTCATACATTGGCGGCAAACGTGTGCGGGTTAGATGTTTCCAGAGTTGAACTTTTTCCTTTTGGGGGAGTAGGATATCTCACCAAACCGCTGGAGTTTAATCCAAAAAAAGAGGTAATCGTCGCTGGAGCAGGTCCGCTTTTTAATTTAGTTGTATTTCTTTTTTTATGGAATTACCGTAATGGTCTTTACGGTTTGCCCATCTACCCCGATCCGTCTCTACTCACATTTTTAATTCGCGCCAACTTGTTTCTCTTTTTCTTTAACTTACTCCCAGGGCTCCCTCTTGATGGAGGCAGAGTTCTAAGGGCTCTTTTGACCTACCGGTTGGGACTCTATAGAGCTACCGAAAAAGCCGTTTTTGCAGGTAAGCTGCTGGGTGTGCTGTTCTTCCTGCTTGGTCTTTTATTGTCTTTCTTCGACTACTTTAATCTTTCTCTGTCCCTAATGGGTATCTTTTTATATTCTGCGGCAGGACGCGAGCAGCAAACAGCTATATATACTTTTTTACGTTATCTTTTGCGGAAAGAGAAAGCTTTGAAGAAAAATAAGGTTCTCAAAGGGGAACAGCTGGTAGCTCTGGAGAGTACCACAATACTTGAGGTTTTAAAATTTTTTAAGCCTTCGAAATATCACCAGGTCCTTGTTCTTAACCAGACATGCCGTGTTATGGATCTGTTATCGGAAAGCCAGCTTTTGGAGACTGCTATGAAAAAAGGTATGGATATACCTTTAAGGAGGCTGGTTCGAAAACGTAAGTAAGGATAATTTATCTGAAACAAGGGTTTTTCCTTTTTATGGCGAATAATATGTCAGGTGTCTCACAAGTGAACTCGTTTCAGCAAAATGAAACATCGGGGAATCAGGTGGAGAGTCTACTCCACCTGACTGAAAATTCCCACCTACACTATGCTTAGAGGTGGGGCTAATACTCAAAAGGTTTACTGGATAAAGACTTATCTGGAACTTTTTGGGCTATAATAAGGGATAACCTTTCATGAAAGAGTTGAAATAACTTGAGAAATGATTATTTAAGCGATCTTCTGGCCAGAGTTCGTAAGCCTGGCAGATATCTGGGCACGGAAGTTAACTCCGTACATAAAAGCCTTGAGGATATAAAGGTACATCTGGCATTTGCTTTTCCCGACTTATATGAGGTGGGGATGTCCCATCTTGGGCTGAAAATACTTTATGCTCTTGCCAACAGACTGCCAGGGGTTTATGCAGAGAGATTTTTTACACCTGCCGCTGATATGGAAGAGATCCTCAGAGAAGAAAACATTCTCCTTTTTAGCCTTGAAAGCCGGACTCCAATGAAGAACTTTGATATGGTAGGTTTCACTATTCAGTACGAACTGAGTTTTTCTACTGTATTAAATATGCTGGATTTGGGCGGAATTCCTTTGCTAAGCGAAGATAGAAACGGAAGCGACCCATTGATCATGGGTGGGGGTCCCGGGGTATTTAATCCGGAACCACTGGCTCCTTTTTTTGATTTCTTTGTAATTGGTGACGGTGAAGAAATATTGGAGGCTATTATCCGTGTTTATGAGCAGTGGAAAGAAGATGGACGGGAAGAGAGGCGAACCTTTTTAAAGGAAATCTCCCGTCTTCCAGGCATATATGTACCATCATTCTACGAGCCCGAATATTCTAAGGGTAAATTTACGGGAATGAAGCTGCTGGAAAAAGGAATACCTGAAGTGATTGAAAAAAGGACTGTTTATGATCTGGAAAATTCTTTTTACCCCGATTGTTTTTTGGTTCCATTTGTTGAAGTGGTTCATGACAGGGCGGCCTTGGAGCTTTTTCGGGGTTGTTCCAAAGGGTGTCGCTTTTGTCAGGCAGGAATTCTTTACAGGCCTGTGCGGGAACGGTCAGTGGGAAGATTGAAGGAACTTGCAAAAAGTATTATGGCAAGGACAGGCTTTGAAGAAATTTCTTTATCATCATTAAGCAGCAGCGATTACTCCCAGATAGAAAACCTAATCGATGAATTAAAAAACGAGTTTGACAAAAAAGATGTAACTTTTTCTTTACCCTCCTTGAGGGCTGATGCTTTTGCTCTTAAGCAGGCAGATAAGCTTCAGAGAAAAAAGTCAGGAGGGGTTACGTTTGCCCCTGAGGCAGGATCAGAGCGCCTGAGAAATGTAATAAATAAAAAAGTAACGGAAGAAGATATCCTGGAGGCTGCTAACCAGGCACTTCATTCAGGAAGAAATCATATTAAACTATATTTTATGATTGGACTCCCCACAGAAACTGAAGATGATCTCTGGGCTATTGTTGATCTGGTTAAAAAAATCAGTACAATTCGTCAGCCGGGGGGAAGGAGAAAACCTTTCAGGATTACGGTAAGCGCTTCTACTTTTGTGCCGAAGCCCCATACACCTTTTCAATGGGAACCTCAGCTTAGCATGCCGGAGATAAGGTCTCATCAGGATTTATTACGAAAACATCTTCGTAAGTTAAGAGGTGTGGAATTTTCCTGGCATGATCCGGAAATGAGCTATATGGAGGGTGTATTCTCCCGTGGTGACAGGCGTTTGGCTTCTGTTTTGAAAAGAGCTTTTCTGGAGGGAAGCAGGTTGGACGCGTGGAATGATAGTTTTAACTTTCCTCTCTGGGAAAAAGTATTTCAGGATGAAGGGGTAGACCCCACTTATTATACGCGATATAATCCAGGTCCCGAGGATCCTCTTCCCTGGGACCATATCAGCACGGGTGTCTCAAAGGAATTTCTCATAAGTGAATGGCGAAAAGCCTTAAAGGCAGAGGTAACTGAAGATTGCCGTGAAAAAGGTTGTGTCGGTTGTGGTTTGGCAGATTGTTCCATACAGGCAGGTGAAGTAAAATGTACCACTACCTTTTAAGTTTTTCAAAAGAAGGGGATATAAAGTTTATTTCCCATCTGGATTTAATGCGTACATTTATCCGCGCTTTAAGACGGGCAGAGATGCCGGTAGCTTACAGTCAGGGGTTTAGCCCTCAGCCCAGGCTTACTTTTGCTGCACCACTGGCGGTAGGCTTGGAAGCCAGAAATGAATATCTGGACCTTTATATGACTGAAGCCTGGCAAAATGAAAGAATCCTTCAAGCTTTAAACGGACAGTTTCCCTTAGGGCTCAAAGTTAAAGCGGTTCATGAAGTTGAACTGGAAAAAAGCCCCCTTTCTTCACTCATAAATGCCGCCCTCTACATAGCCATTTTAACTCCTGATCCCGGAGACTTCTCTGAAGCTCTTCAAAATATTCTGAGGGCAGAAATTATTATGAAGGTGCGCTGGGATAAAAAAGGTGAAAAAACACTGGACATTAGACCTTTTATCTATCATCTAAAGATTGGAGATTCAGAAGAAGGAACCGGAAAGCTGTTAATGCTTCTTGCAACAGGCAATAAAGGAGGGGCCCGGCCAGAGGAGATATTGGAGCTTTTACCGCTTCCGGGCATTAAAGCAAGAGTTTACCGTGAGGCTTTGTTTTTTCCTGACAAAGGCAGGCTGCTAACTCCTGAAGGCATTTCTTCTGAAGAGTATATGGAGAGGTAATATTATGGAACAAAAGATTTTTATTAATTATGATTACAAACAGACAAGGGCAGTTTTGCTGGAAGACGGCAAAGTTGTGGAGATTTATTTTGAACGTCCCTTACGCCAGCGAATGATCGGCAATATTTACAAGGGTGTGGTTGAAAATGTTCTTCCTGGTATGCAGGCCGCTTTTGTAAATATTGGGGAAGAGAGAAATGCTTTTTATTATGTAGATGATATTTCCTATTCCAGAGCCGAGGAAAAGCCTGAAGGAAGACTTCCCATCCAAAGACTCCTTCAGGTGGGTGAAGAGGTTTTGGTTCAGATTATGAAAGAATCTTTCGGTACAAAAGGAGCCCGCCTTACGGGTCATATCACCCTTCCCGGTCGCTACCTGGTTCTCATGCCGGGATTAGATTATGTGGGTGTATCCAGACGTATTGTTTCCCAGGAAGAAAGGGAAAGGCTGAAAAGGGAAATGGATGAATTAAGGCCTCCAAATGTAGGTGTGATAGTAAGGACTGCGGCCGAAGGCACAGATAAGGAAAGCTTAAAAAATGACCTTGAACTTCTCCTGAAGCTCTGGGAAAAAACCCAAAGTTTATATAAAGAGGAAAAGCCGCCTTCTTTGCTTTACAGGGATATGGATTTAATTTACCGTATTGTCCGGGACCTTTTTAACGATCATATCAGCGAACTAATTATTGATAACAAGCAGGAGTATCATAAGGTTTTGGATATTATTGACCTGCTATCGCCACAATTAAGAAACAGGGTTATCTACTATAGTAACAAGGATCCCATCTTTGAACGTTATAAAATTGAGGAAGAAATTGAACGTTCTATAAGCCGCATGGTATGGTTAAAATGTGGGGGCTACCTTGTTTTTGATGATACAGAGGCTCTTACGGTAATTGACGTGAATACAGGAAAATATATAGGAAAGAGCAACCTGGAGGATACAATTCTCAAAACTAACCTGGAAGCTGCAGAGGAAATTGCCAGGCAAATACGTTTAAGGGATATTGGAGGCATTATCATAGTGGACTTTATTGATATGAATTCACTTGATCACCGGCACCAGGTTTTAGAAATGCTTAAGCGCCGGATGTCAAAAGATCGCACAAAGAGCCAGGTTCTTGGAATTACCTCTCTCGGACTGGTGGAAATTGCCCGTAAAAAGGTTAAACAGGGGCTTTCGGCAGTGATGCAGCAGCCTTGTTCTTACTGCCATGGTAAGGGAAAGGTTCTTTTGCCGGAAGCTGTGAGCAGTAAGGTTGAAAGGGAGTTACGTAAAATTTTACAGAGGCAGGATATTGAAGCGGTACTTGTAGAGGTGAATAGCGAAGTTGCTGCCCTGCTTATTGGTACGGGTGGGCTTTATCTGAAAAAACTTGAATCCGAAACAGGGAAAAATATTTTTATCCGTGGCTCAGATAATCTGCATGTGGAAAAATATAATATTTTAATGTCAGGTTCCCTGCATGAGGTGGCGAGACATGCCTTGCCTGTTGAAGAGGGCGGGATTTACAGGGTCACTGTGGAGGAACCCCATGCTTCTAATCCTGAACATGGTATTGCCAGGCTGCACGGGTACATTCTTGATATTGAAGGCGCCGGAGAGCTGGCTGGAGAGGAAGTACAGGTCATGATCAAAGAAACGACTCGCACCTTTGCCAAGGCGGTTATTTGGAAAAGAGAGTTAAACGACAATGAACTGTAACCTGCGGGGCAGTACCCTGAAAGACAGGGGAAGAGGTGGCCCGCTCTCTCCGTCTATGTCTGTATCAAGCTCAGAAGGACCCTCAATTTCAAATCTTTCTGCCTGAAAATAATTTATCCGGGGGTTACTTATATGTGTCCCTTTGAGCAGCTGCGGCAGAAGAGTAATTAATCCGGGAAGCCCTGTATTTTTTATTATGAGAATATCGAATTTACCATCATCGGGCAGGGCGTGTGGGGCAAGATTGTATAGTCCGCCTGCCCCTTTACTATTCAATATGAGAAATAGGAACACTTCTATTTCCTCTCGTTTTCCTTCTTTTTTTATATTCATGGTAAAGGGTTTATAGGCTGGAAGGTTGCGTGCTCCTTCAATGTAATAAGCGAGCATGCCCAATCTTTGTTTCAAGTCGGAACTGGTTTTGTGAGCTACATCTACAAGCAGGCCAGCTCCTGCAACGTTAAGAAAAAATGAATTATTGAGGCAGCCCACATCCACGCTTCTGGTTTTCCCCTCTTTTAGAGCGTGCAGCATTTTTTCCATACTGAATTTTCCAACCAGTTGGTAGGAAAAATCATTTGAGGTTCCCCAGGGAAGAACTGCAAGGGGCGGAGTGGACAATTTCTGTTTAATGATTGTATTTGCCACCCAGTTGAGGCTTCCGTCTCCACCTGCTACCACAATAGCAGAGGTGTCCCGTGGGTAAAAAACTGCAATTCTCTTAGCAGAATCCCTTCCTGAAGAGGGGTGGCCTCTACCCTGAATCCTTGCTCTTCTGCTTTATTGACGAATTTAGCTACAGCCCCGAGACCTAAGAGAGGATTATAGAGAAGCTTTAAAAAACTCATTTATTTTTCTCTTTTCAAGGTTTTTAAAATGCCTGCAACTACTCAGGACTCAGGAGCGCGCAAGACACGGGCAACAAAAGACACGGGGACGGTTCTTCTGTCTGACCATCGACCAGGAGTCAGGAGTCAGAAATAAGAGAAACCGGCGAAAACATTTAAAGACTTGCGCATGGCTCTGTCCGAGGAAAGCCGATATACCAGATTCTTAGAAGGATCTTGGATACATTGATACCTCTGACACAAAACTTCTCTTGAGAGGTTATATCCATGAAACCATAGTCTTGCATTCTGAATTCTGTATACCGAATAGTAACAATCTCTAACTTTAAGTTCCCCAAAAAACAGTCTTTTCCTTCCGAATGAAAACGGTTTTTTCTGAAAAAAGGAGGTTCACAACTTTGGATCTTAGGGGTTTGCAGAAGGTAAGCCTTATTGATTATCCGGATTCCATCTGCGCTACCATTTTTGCGGGGGGTTGTAATTTACGCTGCCTTTTTTGCCATAACAGGGATCTGGTTCTTAACCCGGGAGAGCTGCCGGCTGTTGAGGAAAGTGAGATTATGGAATACCTGGTTGTCAAGGGCCCCCTTTTGGATGGTATCTGCATTTCGGGTGGGGAGCCTACTCTACAGGATGACCTCATGGCTTTTATTATCAAAGTTAAAAAAATAGGCCTTAAGGTTAAGCTTGATACCAACGGAACGAGGCCGGAAGTTATTCGTAATCTCTTAGGTAGTGAACTTCTTGATTATATTGCTGTGGATATTAAAGCTCCATTGGATAAATATGTTTTAATTGCAGGGGATAGTGAAGATTTAAGCAGAATAAATGAGACTATAGATCTGTTAAAAAATAGTATAATTGACCAGGAATTTCGCACTACAGTAGTGCCGGGTTTGTTGGATGAGAACGATATATTGCGTATTGCAAAGAGGCTTGCCGGGTGCAGGAAGTACGTCCTGCAGCAATTTCGCCCTCAGGATTCAATGATTGATCGATACCTTATTTCAGTTAAACCATATTCTCTCGAAATTATTGAAAGGGTAGCAGACTCGTGCAGGGAATACATTGAAGTTGTAGAGCTGAGGGGGTTTTAGCGGCTTTAAGTTTTTGGAATAGTATCGGGACATATTAATAATTATTGAAGGGAAAGTTGTCAACAACCCCGTCCCCTTGTCAAAGTTTTTGGAATAGTATCGGGACATATTAATAATTATTGACTGGGAAAGTTGTCAACAACCCCGTCCCCTTGTCACTTCCGTCCCCTTGTCACTTCCGTCCCCTTGTCACTTCCGTCCCCTTGTCACTTCCGTCCCCTTGTCACTTCCGTCCCCTTGTCACCCCGTCCCCTTGTCACCTTCCCTTGTCACTGTATATCTTTGTTATTCTTCATCTTCGATTTCGCGGTACAAAATTTCATTAATTTGGTTTAAAAGCTCAGGCAAACTTTTTGTAATCGTTCCCCAAAGAACTGCAAAGTCAATGTTTTCATAGTCATGAACAATTTTATTTCTCATGCCTCTAATACTTTTCCAAGAAATATAGGCATGTTCTTCCTGTGTACTTAAACTTATGTCTTTTGCCAGTTCACCGATTTGGGAAACGGTAAAAGCACAAGCAGAAATTGTTTTTTTGTCTGTCATAAACTGCTCAAAAGAAAGTCCATGTATGTACTGAGCCACATCGTCGAGGTAGCCGCTTATTTTTTGCAGGATAATCTTATCTTTACTTGTCATATAAGACAATCCCCTCCCGTTCTACTGCGGAGCAAATGGCCGCATTTCTGCTCAATTCTGATATTTCAAAAAGATCCACACGCTTGTTAAGTTTTGTTGTAATATCTTCCAGCACACCATAGAAAGCCATATTTAAAAGCTCGCCCTTGCTGTCAATTACAATATCAATATCGCTCTGATCCGTTGCGTTACCTTTTGCATAAGACCCAAACAATATGGCTCGATATACAGGGGCGGCTTCGAAAACGGGACGGAGCTTTGATTTAATTTCATTGATTTGATATATTTTTTGTTCCATATTCTCACCCCTTTGCATTATTATATATTTATTATAGCCGCAATAGATGTTTTTAACAAGTTATACCAGGAAGTTAAACCTATATCTGTTTAGTCCTCATCCTCATTTTTCCTTGCAGAAAAGGGTTTTTTTGGTTACTATATGGGTATGAAGGAGGTGTTTTGGATGCCTATCGTTCAGATAGAAATGCTGGAAGGAAGAAATCTGGAGCAAAAGAGGGAGATGGTAAAAGGGGTTACGGATGCGCTTGTAAAAACTCTTAAATGTCCTCCCGAAGCCGTTCATATTATCATTAGGGAAATGAAGGCCGAAAACGTTGCGGAAAATGGAGCTTTATTTATAGATTCAAGAGGGTCGTGAGCTGCCCTCCATTAAAATGTAGATATGAGAAATGCCGAAATTCGTAAAGAAAAGAAATAGGGAGCAGTCTGTTTCTGCGGCCGCTCCCTATTTCTTATGGCTCTAGATATGGTTCTTAGATTAGTTCACTGAGGAATGATTTCAGCCTTTCGAGTCCCGTAACCATATTTTCCATGGAAGTAGCGTATGAGAGACGAATATAATCAGGTGCCCCGAAACCGTCTCCAGGGACCAGCGCTACCGTATAATGCTCAAGTAATAATTCTGCAAAGTTATTTCCGTTTTCAATTTTTATACCCCTGAAGTTTCGGGAAAAGGTTTCCTTTATATCTACGAAGGCATAAAAAGCTCCATGTGGTTCAATACAACTCACCAAAGGCAGATTGTTTATGAATTGATACATATAGTCTTTGCGTTTTTCAAAAGACTGTCTCATTTCTTCAATACAATCCTGGGGACCACTAATGGCTGCGGTTGCGGCCTTCTGTGCAATGGAGTTAGGATTGGATGTGGCATGGCTTTGAATATCAGCCATAGCCGAGGCAATTTTTTGATTTGATGCGGTATAACCTATGCGCCAGCCAGTCATGGCATAGGTTTTGGATACTGCATTGACAATTATAGTTAAATCTTTAATCTCTTCTCCAAGGGAAGCTATGGAAAAATGTTCTTTCCCGTCATAAATAATCTTCTCATAAACTTCATCGGAGACCAGGTAAAAGTTATGTTTTAAGGCTAAAGAAGCAATTTCCTCCAGCTCACTTCGTGTGTAAACCTGGCCTGTGGGATTGGAGGGACTGTTAATTATCAGTGCTTTTGTCCTGGGTGAAATGGCCTTCTCCAATTCAGCTTTTCCAAGTTTGAAGCCATTTTCTTTTTTGGTCTTCACGACTAACGGAATACCGTCATTTAATTTTATGAGCTCCGGATAGCTGACCCAGTAAGGAGAAGGGACGATTACTTCATCCCCTTCATTTAGCAGAGCGGCGAAGACATTGTCCAGGGAGTGCTTCGCCCCATTACTTACCACGATTTGCTGTGGTTCATAGCTAAGTCCGTTGTCCTTGAAGAATTTGTTGCAGATAGCCTTTTTTAGCTCCGGGATGCCGCTGGCAGGGGTATACCTGGTGAAACCGTCATTAATTGCACTAATAGCGGCTTCTCTGATATGCACTGGTGTATCAAAATCGGGTTCACCTGCACCAAATCCGATCACGTCTTTCCCTTCGGCCTTCATCTGTTTTGCTTTGGAGTCGATGGCAAGGGTTGGTGAAGGAGTAATTTGTAAGGCTTTTTGTGATAGCATTTTAAACACCAATTTAACCTTTCTTCTTTGCAAACTCTGTCATGAACCTGGAGAGGGTTTCACAGCCCTCGAGGGGCATGGCATTGTAAACGGAGGCTCTGATGCCTTCCACTGAGCGGTGTCCTTTCAGGCCGATCAGACCTTCTTTCTTTGCTTCTTCCACGAAAAGTTTTTCATGATCCTCGTTAGGAAGTCGGAATGTTATATTCATTGTTGAGCGGTCTTCCCTGACGGCGTGTCCCTTGTAAAATCCCCCACTATTATCAATTGCCTCGTAAATTAAGTCAGCTTTTTTCTGATTAAAGATGTCCATGGCCTGGACGCCTCCTTGTTCTTTCACCCACTGCAGTACCAGTTTCAGCATGTATACTGAGAAAGTTGGTGGGGTGTTATGCAAGGAGTCTGCATCGGCGTGAACCTTATAACTGAGAATCATGGGAAGGTTATCCTGTGCTTTCTGAAGCATGGTTTTACTGATAATGACGGTGGTAACACCGGAAGGACCCAGGTTCTTTTGGGCTCCGGCATAGACAAGGGAAAATTTGCTCATATCAATTTTCCTGGAAAGGATATCGCTGGACATATCTGCGACAAGGGGAAATTCACCACACTCAGGAATATACTTCCATTGTGTTCCATAGATGGTGTTATTAGTGGTGATATGGACGTAAGCAGGAGATTCACTTAATTTTATTTCTTCATTGAGGGGAATATTACGGTATTTATTATCCTTTGAACTGGCAGATATGTTTGTTTTTCCGAGTCTTCCCGCCTCCTGTATCGCTTTTTCAGCAAAAACGCCTGTGAGGACATAATCGGCTGCTGTTCCTGCAGGAAGATAGTTAAGAGGTAGCATGGCAAACTGAAGGCTGGCGCCACCCTGAAGAAAAAGTACCCGGTAGTCGTCGGAAAGGTCTAACAGCTCCAGCATTAGCGATTCGGCCGAGGTGATGATTTCCTCGAATTCTTTTGAACGATGGCTTGTCTCCATTACAGACATGCCAGAACCCCTGTAATCCAAAAATTCTTTCTGGGCTTGTTCCAGCACGGGTAAGGGGAGTGTGGCCGGTCCTGGATAAAAGTTAAAAACTCTATAAACCATGAGCATTCCTCCTAGTCTCAGAATTAAGATAAGTTCTTTTCATTATATCTGATCTTAAGGAAAATAAAAATAACCTCTTTAAAAAATTAACGGTTTGAAATTTTCCTTACATTAATTTTGTTTTAGAGGAAATGAATAGGATGGTGGAGAATAACTCTGCCGGGAGGTGAGGCACGTGGTTATCTTAGAAAAGATTCTTGCTGTTTCCAGGGGTGAAAAAAAGGCGGATCTAATTTTTCGGAACGGGCGTGTTGTCAATGTATTCAGCGGGGAGATTTTGCAGGTAGATGTAGTTGTCTGCGGTAATACTATCGCTGCAGTTGGAGACGGTTACGTTAAAGGGCATGAAGTGATGGACTTAAAGGGTGCATATCTTATTCCGGGGTTGATTGATGCCCACGTTCACGTAGAAAGTTCCATGCTTACTCCTGCGGGATTTGCCCGGGCTGTCCTGTCTCACGGCACAACTACCGTAATTGCCGATCCCCACGAAATTGCAAACGCTGCAGGGTTAAGAGGTCTTGACTTCATGGTTAACTCGAGCAGGGGTGCCCCTGTTGATTTTTTCTTCATGGTTCCTTCCTGTGTGCCGGCTACTGGTATGGAAACGGCAGGCGCTTATCTGGGGGCAGAAGAAACACAAAAAGCTTTTGAAATGTTACATGATTCTCCTGGGCTGGGGGAAATGATGAACTTTCCAGGTGTACTGTTTCGAGATAAAGAAGTAATCTCGAAAATAAAAATGGCGTTGGAAATGGGTCGGGTCGTTGACGGGCATGCTCCTTCCCTGACAGGAAAGGACTTGAATGCTTATGTTTCAGCGGGTATAAGCAGTGACCACGAGTGTGTCTCCTCAGGAGAAGCTCTGGAAAAAATCCGGCTGGGGATGAAAGTGATCATCAGAGAAGGCTCTGCTGCAAAGGATCTTGATGCTCTACTGCCGGCTGTTAATGAAAAAAATTTCACTGAGTTTATGTTTGGCTGTGACGACCGCCATCCCGCGCATTTGCTGGAAAACGGCGAGATCGATGATATACTTCGTAAAGCAGTAAGAAAGGGTTTGGACCCAGTTAATGCAGTACGTATGGCTACGATAAATCCAGCGAGACATTATGGGTTAAAGGGAAGGGGCGCTGTTGCGCCGGGTTATAAAGCTGACCTGGTTGTGGTCAGGGATCTCAAGGATTTTGACGTGCTGGAAGTTTACAAAGATGGTAGAATGGTTGCCAAAGAAGGGAGAATTTTAGAAAGTTCTCCTCAATATCACGATCCTCAACTGGAAGATTCCGTTCGAATTCCTGATTTAAGGGGAAGATTCTCTTTGGAACCACCTGCCCAAGGGGCCATAGCAAATGTGATCACTGTCAAAGCAGGACAGATTATTACAGGTTGGGAGAAGGTTCCTTTCTACGGAATAGGAGGAGACGACGATCTGGCTAAGGCAGCAGTAATTGAACGCTACAGCGGTAAAGGCGGGATGTCACTGGGGCTGGTAAGGGGTTTTGGTCTAAAAAGCGGAGCCATAGCTTCCACTATTGCCCATGACAGTCATAACCTGATCGTTATTGGGGTCTCCGACGAGGATATGGAGATGGCCACCAGAGCTGCAGCGGAAATGGGAGGCGGCCTCGTTGTTGTTCTGGACAAAGAAGTCCGAGCCAGTCTGCCGCTGCCTGTTGGAGGCCTTATGTCATACGAAGATGCTGCAGGAGTGGCAGCAGGACACAAAAAAACAGAAGCCGCAGCCGTCGCTCTTGGCTGCAGCCTTCCTTCCCCGTTTATGACGTTATCTTTTCTGGCCCTCCCCGTTATCCCTGCCTTGAAACTTACAGACCGCGGCCTCTTTGACGTAAAAAGCTTCTCCCACATCAGTCTCTGGGATTAATGGGGGGTTTGTGTCAGGGGACGGTTCTTTGACTCACTTTCATTCATAATTGTAAGGCTTAGGTTTGTGATCGTTGAAAACAATCACGTGGTTATCTTATGAAAATTTGCCAGTTCGGCAATGACAGAGTTTATCTTAGAGGCAGCGTAGTCCATTTCCTCTTCTGTGTTAAGGTGTGAAAGGCTGAATCGTATAGCTCCTTCCGTGGCCTCTTCGTTTAGGCCTAATGCCCGAAGGACATGGCTTGGTTCTTTGGCGCTGGAGTGGCATGAAGATCCTGTCGATACGTAGATAAAGTATTCCTCCAGGGCATGCAGGATTATTTCTCCCTTGAGGCCCGGAAAGGAAATATTAAAGATATGGGGGGCGCCTTCCTCTTCCAGGGGACCATTTAATTGTGCCCAGGGATGTTCAGTGAGGATGGATGATATTAACTTTTCTTTTAAAGAATTCATCTTTTCCATATTTTCTCTTCTGTCTGCAGTACTGATTTTTGCTGCCAAAGCCATACCTGCTATACCGGGTGTGTTTTCTGTTCCCGGCCTTAATCCCTTTTCATGCCCTCCACCCCAGTTAAGGGGTTCCAGATGGATCCCATCTTTTATGTAAAGGGTGCCTACTCCTTTAGGTCCATGAAACTTGTGAGCGCTCATACTCAAGAGATCAATTCCCTGCTGCTGTGGTGATAGAGAAAACTTGGTAAAGGACTGGACTGCATCCACATGAAAAATAACAGCGGGATTTTTTGCTTTAAGCATCTTGGAAATCCGGGAAATGGGTTGTATGGAACCGATCTCATTATTTACGTGCATGATACTTACAAGTATCGTGCGTGAAGTGAGGGCTTCTACGGCCTTCTGTGGATCAATAACACCGTTTTTTTCCGGTACGAGATAGGTAACTTCAAAGCCTTCTTTTTCGAGCTGGTTGAAAGCCTGCAGTACAGATGAGTGTTCGATAGCAGTAGTAACAAGATGGTTGCCCCGTCTGCGGTTGCGGCGGGCAATTCCCAGGATAGCCAGGTTGTTTGATTCTGTCCCTCCTGAGGTAAAAATGACCTCATTATTTTTGACACCCAAGATGTCGGCAAGCACCTGACGTGAGGTATTCAGAATTCTTTCACCCTCACTTCCCCGCCGGTGAAGAGAAGATGGGTTCCCGTATTCTTCATCCATTACCCGGCTCATCTCACTGATCACTTCCGGGTAAGGACGTGTAGTGGCGCTGTTATCAATATATACTTCTTTTATCCGCATAGGTTATTTACACCTTTCCTACTCTCGGGATTTTATCGTCCTTGTCTCTATGTTTTCCAGACAATCTTTTACTAATTCTTCTACCGGAATTTTTTCCTCTGCTTTTTGCAGTTCTTCTATCGTTGGCCTGGTTACCGGGTGTCTGGGGACAAAAAGTGTACAGCAATCTTCAAAAGGTCTGATCGAAATATCAAAAGCATTTATTTTCCGGGAAATATTAATAATTTCTTCTTTGTCAAAACTAATCAGGGGTCTCAGAATCGGTATGGAAGTCACATCATTTATGGCTACAAGGTTCTCCAGGGTCTGGCTGGCAACCTGTCCCAAGCTTTCTCCGGTAAAAAGCGCCGAAATTTTTCTTTGCAGGGCCAATCTTTCAGCTACACGAAACATAATCCTGCGCATAAGGGTAATAAGCATGGGTTCCGGGCAATTTTGACGGATCTGCTTCTGTATTTCCGTAAAAGGAGCAAGGTGAAGGGTAATATTTCCACTATAAGCAGAGAGCACCTTGCAGAGATCCATTACCTTATTAATTGCCCCTTCTCCCGTAAAAGGGGGGCTGTGGAAATGAAGGGCTTCCATTTCAATTCCTCTTTTTGACGCCATCCATCCTGCCACGGGGCTGTCTATGCCGCCCGAAAGTAAAAGAAGTCCCTTCCCTGTGACTCCTACGGGCATCCCGCCGGGACCGGGTATCGTCTGTGAATAAAGATAAGCCCCTTTTTCCCTAATATCAATATTAATAACAATGTTGGGGTTGTGGACGTCAACCTTCAAATCCAGTCCCCTATCTAAAAGGTATGCTCCGGTATTACTGTTTACTTCCGGAGAGGTATTAGGAAAATTTTTATTTGACCGGCGGGTATTAACTTTGAAAGACATACCAGGAGTATAATTAGCTTCGAGAAGTTTATATGCCTCACTGTAGATATCTTCAATATTAAGTTCTGCCTCAAAGACCGGGCTGATGGAAACGACGCCAAAGACTTTTTGAAGTCTCTGTTGGGCGGCAAATAAATTATCATCAGAAATTTTTACATAATAGCGTCCTCGTCGGAAAGTAACCTCGAAAGGACGAAGACCCCAAAGGGAATCTTGAATATTGCGAAGCAATCTTTTTTCAAAAAAAGGCCTGTTTCCCCCCTTAAGAGCAATTTCTCCGTAGCGGATCAGTAATAAACGGTTCATTCCAGCCTTTAGCCTGCTACAAAAAACGCGGGCGAAGAGTATTTAGTATTCCCCTCTCTTCCGGGGATATTTTTATATATTTTCCTATTCATTATATTGCCATATAAGCGTTTCATAAGCAAATTTTGGGACGGAGGGACAGGTTCCTTGTCCCAAAACAATACAATTTTTATCAGTGCATCCTTCCATAAGAAGAGGTTTTGGTACAAGACCCCTTTATTCCCCGTGGGGCCTTACTTTCAAGCAGAATGCTCACTTGCTGTTACACTGTTAAACCAATCTTTAAAAACTTCAACTATCTTACTTGTATTCCGCGGATTGTTTACAAAATCGAGGTCATTAACATTTATTTTGAGAAGTGGGGAAAGTTTATAGTTGTCATAATACAATGTATAGGTTTCAAGTAAATCTCTCCAGTAGGAGTCCGGCATGTTTAGTTCATCATTACGGCCGCGCATTTTGATTCTTCTTATTACTTCATCTAACGATACATCAAGATAGATTACCAATTTCGGGGGTTTTAAGGAATCGACTAATGATCTGAACAGGGATTTATAAACAAAGTATTCTTCAGGTTTCATATCCCCTTTTTTATAATACAATTCTGCAAAGATAGGATCTGAATAAATGGATCTGTCCATTATGGCGTTAGGTATTTTGCATGCTTCTTTATACTGTTGGTACCTGTTGTTTAAAAAGCTTACCTGCATGGGAAAACACCACTTTTTGCCTTCTTTAAAATATTTCCCTAACAGATCATTCTCGTCCCTAAATATTTCTTCAAAAGTTTGCAGGTTAAATTTTCTTGCCAGCAGCCCACTTAATGAAGTTTTTCCTACCCCAGTCATCCCGTCTACAACAACATTTCCAAACATTGCAATATCACCCCAAAAGTTATTTATGTTAAATAATTAGTAACTACCAAGCGTATTATTTTTCAAAAGTAGTATTTACTTCTCGAAACTGGGTAAATGATCCTGCATGTTCAACAACATACTTCCTTTTTCATCTAAGAAGAAGGAGGGACAAGGGACCTGTCCCTCCGTCCCAGGCTCAGGACAAATATTATTAAGCAAAATAAAAAAGCCGGCAGTATTTGCCGGCTAATTTCATCATACGGAAACTTATTAAACCTGGACTACTTCTTTGACTCCCGGGACTTCGCTTTTAAGTAGTCGCTCTATTCCCTGCTTTAAGGTCATAGTAGACATCGGGCATCCTCCACAAGCGCCTGTTAATTGTACTTTTACGGTTCCATCTTCCTCAATGCCAATGAGGACGACGTCGCCGCCATCAGCTTGCAGGGCGGGCCGGATTTTTTCTAGAGCGGTTAATACTTGTTCTTTCATGAGGCAGCAATCCTCCTTTTTTAGAGTTTATGCCTTTCATTATAACACATCCTTGAAGAAATAAAAATAATAAGGCCTGAGTCGCATTGCTGAAGCATAAACAAAAGAACAAGCCTATTCTGGTAGTTTAACGTAACAAGTAGAATTATTTTTTCGTAAAAAAAGTTCTGGACTTCATAAACATAATATGCGACAATAAGTGTGGGTCGTTATAATAAGGGAGGTCTGCACTATGCACGAAAGCCAAAGTACTGAGAAAATTTTGCTCTGTGGTCGTGAGTTTACCAAACAGGAACTGGATGACATTAAATATACGGTCAAGAGGTTCCCAAAGCTAAGCAGGAAAGAATTATCCCAGACAATCTGTGAAAATATAGGCTGGCTAACACCGAACGGTGAATATAAAACTTTGGCCTGTCTTGAGCTTTTAAAGAAACTGCAGGCCGAGGGCAGTATACAGTTGCCACCATCGCGAAACAAAAATTTAGCAAAAAGAAAAGAACAAGTTATTATCACCGCCAACAGCGATCCCGGTTTAGAGCTGCACTCGTCCCTGGCGGATCTTGAACCCATCCATTTAGAACCAATTACTGACCGGGCAGGCAGGGATCTTTTCAGCGAATACCTGGAGCGTTACCATTATCTGGGCTACAAGCGTCCCTTTGGCTCCCACCTGCGTTACTTTATTCGCACCAAAGACGGGCTTTTATTAGGCTGTTTGCTCTTTGCTGCTTCCGCTGCCTGGGCACTGGAATCCAGGGACAGCTGGATTGGCTGGAAAGAGACAGATCGTAGTCAGAGGCTCTATCTGGTAGTGGTCAACACCCGTTTTCTCATTTTCCCCTGGGTGCATATTGAAAACCTTGCCAGCCGGGTCCTTTCCCTGGCAGTTAAGCGTATCCGTCATGACTGGCAAAGGCGTTACAACTACCAGCCGGTCCTTTTAGAGACCTTTGTGGATACAGAAAAATATGCGGGCACCG
>JAUSPO010000154.1 GCA_030656575.1 Bacillota bacterium | reverse complement strand
AGCATCTTCCCAGGACTTTTTCAAAACTCTTTCTACGTTGGAGATCATTTCTTCCACCTCCTCGGGGCGAGTTTTTTCCAGGATGCCGGTAATTTCGTCTTTCTTTTCTGAGGATACACCACGGGTTAAAATATTTTCTGTCCAGGCAGTAAACAGTCTAAATTCTTCTGTTTCCATTTTCCTTATGGTTTCCACCAGCTTTTTCAGGCGCTCAATAATTTCTCCCAGGTCCTTTGGCCTGGTCCAGTAAAAATATAGCTCCCATCAGGCCGGAAAGCTTAAGCAGCTCTTCTTCATCGTAGGCCTGGACATTGATCAGGATGTAGCGAAAATCCAGCACGTGCTCTGCAAATAGTGTGTAGCCATCCAGCGTTTCCTTGAAGTTTAGAGGGACAGTCCACTTTGCCGGGCCGTTGTAAAGGACTATGGGAACGATAACCGGCAGGCGGAAGTCCTTGCGCTCAGCTTCTTTTTGAGGGATGTTTTTAAAAATATCCTGCCAAACCTCAGTCATGTAAAGCAGCAGCCGGTAGGGGATCAAAAAATCCACCGTGGACTGCAGCTCCATGAGGACGTAAAAGATAACCTCTTTGTCCTTGAGCCTGGCCCGGTAAACAAGATCTGCTTCCTTGTTCTTAAAATCCTGCAGGATGAAGGATTTATCCACCCTTACCAGGCTGAATTCGTCTACCTGGTCGGCCCAGCCGGTTTTAACAAAACTTCTTAAGAGCTGCAAAAAGGCCTTTTTGCTGGCTAGCAGATACTTATACCCGGTATCGTGTGGCATATGCACGGTTTCCTGATTGTTCGGCATGTTCACGTCTCCTTTGAGTTTGCCTGCCTATATTATACCACATGACCCGGTCCGTGTAACAGGGCAAATTGGAATGGTAATGGAATGGTAATAATGAAAAATCGTAGTGATTTGCTGTATTGAATAACTGCTGCCCTGACTGCTGACTTTTTCGAGTAAACGGGGATTTAGTTTTCAAAGAACATGGCCTGATGGTAATATTTAGGCGGAGAACTTTTGACTCTTAAGCCTCGAAGAAAGTCGATTTAATCGTATCTCTTCACAAGCTGGTATGAAGAGAATGATGAGCGGCCTGATCTCATGGTTGCTGCCCCGGATTGGGAGATTGTTTCCTATGTCTTCGTTGCCTCGTGTATAACCTCTATTCTGAAAAAATAATGGTCATAAAAGAAGGTAATGTCCTGTAAAATGTAGAATTGGCAGATTATATTCCATGCCATGCACTTGGTGACTAATACGCCGGAAATTTACAGTGCCGTTGGTCGACTTGGTGTCCGTACAGACAGATAAAGTTGAGGAGAAATAAAGCACCTGCCAGGGACAGGACAAAGTGGAGGAATCATGGGAATTAATACTGCCAACAAGGAGCTAATAGCCTGTTTTTTAGAACGAGGGTTTAAACTTGATTTTGAGATAAGCCAAGATAAGGCATTTGCTAATGAAGATAACGGATTTGAAGATGAGCTGTATAGAAAATATTTAGCTAATCATCATGAAATGCTGTTTTATTTTGGTTTTGTTGATTATACAAAAAAAATGTCCGCATCAATGTCATTTTTGCATAACATAGCTTCCAAATTCATAAAAGGCTTATCAAAAACTGCTGATCTGGAATTTACCCGTGAAAATACTGTTTTAACACCAACCGATGCTGAAATATTAGATATTTTACATAGTGTACCATTCGTAGTTGGACTTGAATTTATTAACGTTAATTGGATTAAAAATATTTATCAAAGCCTATCCGAGGTTTTTGCAAATGAAATCAAAGCCTATCCTGGCAGTGTTGCAGAATTTCTGCTGGAGCATAACTCAAAGATAAATGTTGTGGGGCGAGTGTTTTTTCATTTAGTTGAAAATCCGTCAGATGAATACCCTTTTGCATTTTTAGCAACTTACAGCACGGGGAATTTGGAAGAAAAAAAGGCAACACATACGCCACTTAAAAATGCTTTGCTTGAATATAAAGACCAAAATGATATGCTGTTAAAATTGCTTTCAACTGTAAGCAAGGCGGCACAAAAAAGCGATTTTATATCTGAGCTTGTTGAAAGTGGCGAGCTCTTTAGTCCGCTAAAATTCACAAGTAAAGAGGCATATACATTTCTAAAAGAGATACCACTATATGAGGAATGCGGCATTCTTTGCCGGATGCCCGATTGGTGGAAGAAAAAGAGTAACTCCTTAAAGCTTTCTCTCAAGGTTGGTGAGCAAGAACCGTCAAAGGTGGGAATGGATGCGCTGCTTAATTTTAAGGCAGAGATGTTCTTTGGTGATGATAAGATTACTGAGGAAGAATTTAGGACGTTATTAGCCCAAACGGGGGGCTTATCATTTATTAAAGGCAAGTGGGTAGAGGTCGACCACGAGAAACTACAATCCACATTAGAGGCTTATGAAAAGGCAAAGGAGCTATCGGAAAGCGGTGAATACACTATTGCAGAGGCTATGCGTATGCAACTGAATGCCGCTAAACTTCTAGGAGTTAAGGAAGATGATGTTATCCTTGAGGTATCTAATGGTGAGTGGCTGGATAGCATTACGGCAAAGCTTACAAACCCCGCTTTAATTGAAAATATTGCAATAAGCGATGATTTTAAGGCAACCCTGCGCGCTTACCAACAAAAGGGCTTTGATTGGCTATATTATATGAAAAATTTAGGCTTCGGAGCTTGTCTTGCAGACGATATGGGGCTTGGAAAAACTGTGCAGGTTATTGCACTGCTTGAGCATATCAGAGTGAATACAACTGGCAAGTCACTCCTCATCATTCCAGCCTCGTTAATGGGTAATTGGCAAAAAGAAATAGAAAAATTTGCGCCCATGCTAAAGTATAAAATGATCTACAGCAAGAAGGAAAAGCTTGATTTGCATAATACAGATGATCTAAATTTATATATAACCACCTATGGCATGGCAGTGAGGCTTGAGGAGCTAAAGAGCGTGAAATGGGATCTGGTTATATTAGATGAAGCACAAGCGATAAAAAACCCCGGGACCAAGCAAACGAAAGCGGTAAAGCAGTTGCAGGCAGGCTCAAAAATAGCAATGACAGGCACTCCAATTGAAAACCGCTTGTCGGATTTATGGTCGTTATTTGATTTTTTAAACGCTGGACTGCTAGGAACAGCAAAGGAATTCACAGGGTTTACCAAAAGATTAAAAGATAGTCATGGGGACTATGCAAAGCTGCGCGGGGTTGTAAATCCATTTATTTTACGTCGTCTGAAAACGGATAAAACAGTGATTGACGATCTGCCTGAAAAAATGGAAATGAAAGCATACGCAACCCTTACAAAAAAGCAGGTTGTGTTATATAATGGACTTGTGAAGGAATTAGAGCGTAAATTAGAAACGGCTGAAGGTATTGAGCGCAAGGGTTTAGTTTTGGCCAGTATTATGAAGTTTAAACAAATATGTAATCACCCGGACCAATTCCTGGGACAAACTACATATAAACATGAGCATAGTGGGAAATTTGAGAGATTACATGATATATGCGAAACCATTTATCAAAAAAGAGAGCGAGTGCTGGTTTTTACGCAGTTTAGGGAGATGACCGAACCAATCTCCGACTATCTTGAAACCATATTCAATCGCAAGGGGCTTGTTTTGCATGGCGGAATACCTGTTAAAAATCGTGCAGCACTTGTAGATAAGTTTTGCGGGGAGGAATATGTTCCCTTTATGGTACTTTCATTAAAAGCCGGCGGCGTGGGGCTTAATTTAACAGCTGCAAATCACGTCATACATTTTGACCGTTGGTGGAATCCTGCTGTTGAAAATCAAGCAACGGACCGAGTTTTTCGGATCGGACAGCAAAAAAATACGATGGTACACAAGTTTATCACATCCGGCACCATTGAAGAAAAAATAGATATGATGATTGAGGAAAAAAGCAAGCTTGCTGATGATATAATAGCATCATCGGGCGAGGGCTGGATCACAGAGCTTGATAACAAGCAACTGATGGAATTGTTTACATTAGTTCAGGCAGGTGAAAAATAATGTCGTATTATGACTATTACCCTGAATATGTGCCTGTTGCAAAAAGAAGGGAAAAAGCGAAAAAGCAACTTGAAAAGCTTAAAAAGAAAACCCCGAATTTGACCCCGATCATTATAGAAGGCAGTGCCATCGCTAATACCTGGTGGGGCAAGGCTTGGAATAAGAATCTTGAAATATATGCAGACTACTCGAACAGAATATCCCGTGGGCGTAGCTATGTTAGAAATGGCGCTGTGCTTGATTTAAAGATTGAAACCGGCGTTGTAAGAGCTCTGGTGCAGGGTAGTGAGAGAAAGCCATATGAAATTGAGATTAATATATTACCACTTTCGAATGAAAAAATGGATAGTATCCTGAGTTTATGCAATCATAAAATTGATAGCTTGGCAGAGCTTGTGGAAGGTAAATTCCCTAAAGAATTAGCGGAGATCTTCACATTAAAGGGTGAGGGTTTGTTCCCCACGGGTAATGAAATAAAATTTAGCTGCAGCTGTTTGGATTGGGCGGGTATGTGCAAGCACGTTACCGCTGCCCTGTATGGTATTGGCGCAAGGTTCGACGAAGACCCCATGTTGTTTTTCAAGCTACGCAATATTGATTTTGAAGTATTATTGAAGAAAACAATTGAGCAAAAAATGCAGGCCTTGCTTGATCATTCGGATAAGAAGAGCAGTCGTGTGCTTGATGATAAAGATGTTTACGGATTATTTGGCGTGTGAATTCAACAGCCGTATGATATTGCAGCAAGTTCGCAAGCACGTTGCTGTTCGACCTCCGGCAGAGAATCAAGCATTTACCCTACCGGCCACAACATTTTTTAAACTTTTTTCCACTTCCGCAGGGACAGGGTTCATTTCTTCCCACTTTTATCTTTTTTTGAATTGGTGTGGTGTTTACATGGGAAAAGTCGGCGTCTTCATATTCATCGATTGGCATAAAGTTGCCAAAATCCTCGCCAACGCTGGTTTTCCCGAGCCATTTTGCAAGGAACAATACATCTTCTTTTGTAATAAATCTGTTGTCAGGGGACATCTTCATTTTTTCCAAAATATCTTCACTGCTTTTTGCAGTTTGTTCTGCCAAATTATCCTCAAAGTCGGGGGAATAATAACCCAGAACATCCCCGTTATTAGCCGTATTAATCTCTTCCGCTAACGCGAGGGGATGAATATTAAGGCTTTCATATATTAAACCCTCAAGCATGTCTTCATCCAATAGATGGTTCTTCTGGTTAAAAAGATCTTTGAAATAGCTTACAACTTCATCCCTGCCAACGACATCATTTGCAACTAAAGCCACAAGGGAAGCAAGTGCAGCTCTTCTTACAAATCGGTCACATTCCCCACTCTCAATGATACCCTTAATCGGCTCTATGTCTCCATCACAAACGGATGCAATAATATTGGAAAGACCTTCGGTTATTGTATCTTCAAGCAGAGGATTTATAATCTTAACAGGCAGTCTTGCCATGGCAACAATCCCGGGATAAGCCCTTTTCTCCCGATAATATGCCAGGGTGTGCATAGCTATAATATGGAGTAAAAAGCTGTTATCCAAAGCCAGCTCTCCCGCATTTTGAACGGTAAAATCTATAACCTCCAGTAATTCATCAACATACTTGTCCCTGTTTTCCAGCAAAGCATTGAGCTCTTCGAGGGGGACGCCTCCTTTAATATGTTCTAATGATTTTAAATGTTTAAGTTCCAACAATCTTTCAACTCCTCTCTATTTACTTCCTTTGTTTGCGTTTTTGTTTTTTTGTTTCTTTACGTCTGGCTTTTTGCTTTTTGCGCCTCTTCTTTTCTGCAGCTGCTTGCTGTTCCGCCTCTTTCAGTTTTTCAGCCTCAGTTAGAGGCTTCTTGGGGGAAGTTAATCGAGTTAATGCCTTTTCCAATCCTGATTGGGGAGCGAAAGCAGTCTCCCTTTTTTTCACCCGATCCGGAACTTCAGTGAAACTTCTGTCGAACCTCTCTTTTTCCGCTGCCCATGCTTCCTCAGACATACCGGCGGGAGGGGGCCAGCCATGCACGAAGCTGTAATGCCAAAGGCCGTCTGAATAGTTCTCCATAAATTGTTGCTGCAGCCCGGTCAGCTTATCCCGGACATGCTCGAGGTTTTCCTCAGTAACTGCACCATACTCATACAAGAATTCGTAGAAGTATGGTGCACCCCAGAGCAGTCCGGCAACCTGCGGCCACTGGTTGGAGAGAAAACTACCTAAACTCTTGAGCTGCCTTTCGAACTTGTCCTGTTGAAAAACAAAGCAATCTGAGGGGAGCCCCAACTCTTTTGTTCCGTTTTCTCCCACGTCACCATTGTCCTCGCTGTCCCTAATGTTAAAAGTATTCTTTAGCCAAAAGAAAAGAGTTCCTCCAATGATAAAATTCAGTCCCCTACACTCCAGCAAATACTTGCAAAACTGCCAGTTAAGCAGTTTTAAGATTCTGTCTCCACTCGCAGTTTTTGTCTGCAGTAAGTTTTCAACCTTTTGTCGCTCATCGCCGGCAGCAAGTTGAAATAGCAGATCATCGAAAGTATCCTGATCCAAATCAAAACCAAATTCCTGCAGCTCTCCATTTACTTCATCCAGTGTCGGGCGGTCGCCCTGCTGTAAACGGTAATAGACTCTTTCTATGGTTCCGAGAAAGATTGTATCTTCAAAATATATTTCTCCCCCGGGGATAAGACTTCTATCATCCCTGATATTTATACATACTTTTCGGGAGAGGGACTCCGCCTGCTCCGTAAGCTTGTAAAACTGGAGAAGCTGCAGTACAACT
>JAUSPO010000153.1 GCA_030656575.1 Bacillota bacterium | reverse complement strand
TCCCCAAAAAGGAATTGGGAAAGCCAAAATCTGTCAGGAAACGTAAGCTTGTGATAGCATAATATTGTGTTGATTTTAAGTTCAATACCATAAAAATACAAATATGTAAAAAGAGGAGGCTGAAATTAGCTTAGAAATTTTAAAAATGTGTCTTGACAAGAGGCACAATTACATTAATTGAAGACTATGAGACACAATACTTTTTATACAATTTGGATCATGTGATTATTGACAAAGAAACGCATATTATAGTAATGAGTCGCAATAGAAAACTACAATTGGAAAAATTTTCAGGTATAGTTGAAATAGAACTTTTAAGTAGCAATAAAATTGAAAAATTTTATCCAAATTCGGCAGAAAACTGCTCATATTTGAAACTTGGAAGAAATAACGGAGAGGTTTTTTTATTCGCTTTTTCCAAGACTGCTAGAGGGATTTGGAAAATAAGACAAGAACCCTTTGATGTATTAGATTATAGGGGGTGACAAGGGACTAAAAAGGGGGGCAGCACCTGTTTCGAGGTAACCCCCCCCCGGGGGGATTTTGGCCTGGATATCAAGCATTATTGCATTTCTTCAATCCCCATAAGCTGTAGCCTGGGCTATGGCATAGGGGCCGTCGTGAGACATGGACACTTCCACTCCTTTAATACCGCACTTTACAGCCCAGTTCTTTGCTCCGCCGCTGAGGATTACTGTTGGTTTTCCTCTTTCTCCCGGCAGTATCTCCATCTCTCTCCAGCGAGCTATACCGATACCGCACCCAAGGGCTTTGGCAACAGCCTCTTTTGCGGCAAAACGAGCCGCCATAGATGGCAGAAGGTTCTTCTTTTTGACCAGCAGTTTTATTTCCTCTCTGCTGAAAATTCTATGTAGGAAACGTTCCGGCCTCCGGTTATAAGCCCGGGCAATTCGCCTGACACGGATAAGATCTACTCCCACACCAATAATCAAGTATGATCATTCCTCTTTTTACGTAGTTTGAAAATATTTCCCCTGCCAGGAGCCTCGGGTTTTCAGTTCCCTCTCCACCAACTGGGAAAAACCAGCTCTGGATACCTGCCAGTGAGGCGCAAGAAGCATCTCTGTAGTTGTGGCTTCACTAAGCAGACGGTGAACGACAATATCATGGCGCAGTATTTCAAGCTGATCGCAAATAATTTCCAGGTATTCATCAATTGACAACAGGTCAATTTTGCCTTGACTGTAGAGTTGGCTCAGAGCTGTTTCCTTGAAAATCTGCAGCTGGTGAAACTTAATACCGTCCAGGGGCAGGGAGTTTATCTTGCGGATAGTTTCCAACATGTCCGCCCGGGTTTCCCCGGGCAGGCCGTTAATGATATGTACACATATAAAAATGCCCTTGTCTTGGCTCAGCAGAACAGCATCCTCAAAATCTTTGTAGTAATGCCCCCTGTTAATAAACTTAAGCGACCGGTCATGGGCGGATTGAAGGCCTAATTCCAACCAGATGTGATATTCCAGGGAATAACCGCTGAGCAATTCAAGAACCTCAGGGCTAAGACAGTCAGGTCTGGTCCCAATACTGAGGCCGATGACACCGGGAGTGCGGAGCGCTTCTTCATATAGTTCTTTTAACCGGGACAAAGGGGCATAAGTGTTGCTGTATGATTGAAAATAGGCGAGATACTTCTTCCGGGGCCTGAATAAAACTGCTTCTTCTGCTGCCTCCCCGCGAGCCTGAGACGTTTCCATTTTCATCTGGAAACGGGTAATTTGTTCTTTAACAGTGAACCGTTGGTTTTCTTTTTCTCTATCCAACGCTCCTGGGCTAAAGCTGGGATTATAACAAAAGATACATCCATTTTCCGAAATTGATCCATCACGGTTAGGACAGGTAAAACCTGCATCAAGGGGAATTTTGAAGATTTTTTCATGAAATCTTTCCCTGAAAAAACTGCTTAAACGGTAATACCAGCCTGAAGTAGGCAAATTATCACTCCCGTGAATTACTTCCTTATACTGTCGGCGACTTTTTTGGGCGTATTTTCTTTTCCAGGTGCAGTGCCAGAAAAGAAATGTCTGCAGGAGTCACTCCGTCTATACGTGATGCCTGCCCCAGAGTTGCAGGCCTGATGCTGTTTAATTTTTGCTTCGCCTCCGTAGAGAGACTAGCAAGCTTGTCATAGGAAAAATCCGGGGGAATTACTTTGGCTTCCAACCTTTCCAACTGCCTGACGCTGGTCTGCTGCTTGGAAATATAACCTTCATATTTAATCTGTGTTTCTATCTCACTGATAATATCAGGGTCTTTCGATAACTGTAGATCTTCAATTTCTCCGGGTAATTTAAGAAGATTGCTATAACCCATTTCCGGTCTTTTTAAAAGCTCAGCCAGTGTATGAGGCCTGGATAGGTGTGAAGAACCCATCTTTTCCAGGGATTCGTTCACAGGCACCGAAGGGTTTATGCGGATACTTTTTAATTTGTCTTTTTCCAGTTCCAGCAGGCGCTCTTTTTCCTTAAACAACTTGTAGCGGTCTTTACTGATAAGTCCCAGTGTGTATCCTTTTTCAGTCAGACGCAGATCAGCATTATCATGACGTAAGAGTAAGCGGTACTCGCAGCGGGAAGTGAAGATACGATACGGTTCTGTAACTTCCTTTGTGATCAGGTCATCGATCAAAACCCCCAGATAGGCGTCGGTTCTCCCCAGGATAAAAGGTTTCTCCCCACGGCACAGCAGGGCAGAATTGATGCCTGCCATCAGGCCCAGTGCCGCCGCTTCTTCATATCCTGTGGTACCATTGATCTGCCCGGCGAAAAAAAGCCCCCTCACCCTTTTCGTTTCCAGGGTTGCTTTCAACTGCGTGGGTGGGAAAAAATCGTACTCAATTGCATATGCCGGGCGGCTGATGATTACATTTTCCAGGCCGGGGACTGTCCGCAGGAAAGCATTTTGCAATTCCTCCGGCAAACCTGTTGAAACTCCCTGCAGGTACATCTCCTCAGTTTCATCACTTTCCGGCTCGATAAAGATGGGGTGCCTTTCCCGGTTGACAAACCTTACTACCTTATCTTCAATGGATGGACAGTAGCGGGGGCCCTTTCCTTTAATCAGCCCTGAATAGATGGGTGCATACTGTATGTTGTCCAGGATAAGCCTGTGAGTTTTCTCATTAGTATAGGTCAGATAACAGGAAAGCTCTTTAAATTCTTTTTTTTCTGTTGTGTAGGAAAAACTTCCCACATTTTGCTCACCTGTCACAGCTGAAAGTCCGTCAAAATTAATACTCCTTTTGTAAACCCGGGGAGGTGTTCCCGTTTTAAAGCGATCCACCTCAAAACCCAGGGCAGCAAGGTTATTCGCAAGGCCAACGGATGGGCACTGGTTTCCGGGACCGGCCGGGAAATGATTATGACCTAAAAAAATTTCTGAATTGAGGTAAACTCCGGCAGCCAGTACAACAGCCCGGCAGAGGTAAGTGCTCCCCTGCCTAGTTACAACTCCCCTCACTTCTCCATCTTCCACAAGTATTTCCTCTACAGCACCTTCCCGCAGAGTTAAGTTTGGCTCTTTTTCCAGAAAAGATTTCATTCCCCGCTGGTAAGCATTCTTGTCAATCTGAGCCCTTAAAGCCTGTACCGCCGGACCTTTACTCGTATTAAGCCTGCGCATCTGCAGAACATGTTGATCCCCGTTGATGCCCATAATTCCGCCAAGGGCGTCTATTTCTTTAATAAGATGGCCTTTCCCGGGTCCCCCCAGAGATGGATTGCAGGCCATAAGGGCAGGATGATCGAGAACCGTGGTAACCAGCAGAGTACTGCACCCCATCCGTGAAGCAGAAAGGGCTGCCTCACAACCTGCATGCCCCGCCCCGATGACGATAACATCAAAACCAGCTCCCAATCCACTCATTACACTGTCCCCTTCTCTGCGCCATTTTTTATAAATTATACCATTAGAACGTCGACAAAACAAACTCACCCAATGAAACCAATGGTGCCTGTCACCCAACTTATTTACTTATTTTGTAAACAAAAGGTGCCTGTCACTATACTTATTTACTTATTTACTTATTTACCAGCTTGAAAATGGCGCCTTGTGAAAGACTTATATTATTCCCTATCTCTTCCAGGGTATAGCGCTCGTTCCGGGCCTGGCGAACGTATTCTTTTTTGTATGAAGTAAGTTTTCTCAACCTGGACCCGTCCTTAATTAATTGAAACTCTTCAGGAGATGGACCTGTTTCCTTTAATATATCATCGAGGCTTTTTAGTTTGAGGGAAGATAAGCCATCCTCTACCTTATTATACTCAACCACTGTTCGATGGACTGTTTCTCCAATTATTTGTGCTTCCTCAAACTCTTTCGCTAGATCGAGCTCTTTATGAGCCATAAATAAGGAGTATTTTCTAAGAGCTTTTTCCCGGCGATCGTTTAACATATCTAAAATGATCTGAATATCCACAAAACCTTCCTTATTTTGGCGGTAGCATTCGTCACTGCTCCAGGGATATTGGTCCACGCTATCGCATATACCCGCCCGCACCGGATTTTGATGAATATAACGCAGCAAGGCAAACAAATATCTTTCGTCCAGAACAAGAATGGCCTTATAGCGCCCCTGAAAAACGTGACCCGAGTGCTCTTGAAAAAAATTGTAGTAACGGGCGAAAGTAGAGTTAAGACGGTGCATGATCTTCTGTAAAGGCTCATCCAGAGTCTGTATAATAAGATGATAGTGGTTGCTTAATAATACATAACCCAGAAGATGGTAATTATACACCTTTTTCAGGCTTTTTAATTCATCCAGGAAAAAACCTTTCTCCCTGTCTTTTGGGAAAATAGTCTCCTTGTTGTTACCTCTCTGAATAACGTGAAAGATTGCTCCTTGATACTCAACCCGCGGCTTGCGACTCAAAAAAAAACACCTCCCCTCCTAAATATACCAAAATAAAGGGAAGATGACAATAAGTAAATAAGTATAGTGACAGGCACCAGCCTTTTCTTTTTTATTAACTTATTGGACCAAAAACGGCGCTCAGATTTATTATCTGAGCGCCGTTGCTCTTAAAAAGCCAATTAGAATTTGGCAAGATACCTATCAACTTCCCATTTATGAACCTGGGTGCGATAAAGATCCCACTCAATAATCTTGGCCTCACGGAATCGATTCCAGATATGTTCCCCAAGAGAATCCAGGATAACCTGGTCTTTTTCCAGTTCCTTGAGAGCCTCCTCAATACTGCCGGGCAGGCTTGGGATATTATGTCTTACCCTTTCCTCAGCAGACATGGCAAAAATATTACCCTCTTCCGGAGGCGGAGGTGTAAGATTGCGTTTGATACCGTCAAGACCTGCAGCGAGCATCACTGCAAATGCAAGGTATGGGTTACAGGAAGGATCCGGGCTGCGCACCTCCACTCTTGTTCCCAGGCCACGGCGGGCAGGAATTCTGATCAGAGGGCTGCGGTTTCTCTGCGACCAGGCAATATATACGGGAGCTTCATAACCGGGAACCAACCTCTTGTAAGAGTTAATTGTTGGATTTGTAATGGCAGTAAAGGCAGGAGCGTGTTCCATGATACCTGCGATATAGCTGAGTGCCTCCTTGCTTAACTGATATTTACTATCCGGATCAAAAAAGACATTTTTATCACCAGCAAATAGTGACTGATTTACATGCATTCCCGATCCGTTAATTCCGAAAATCGGTTTCGGCATAAAACTGGCAGTAAGGCCATGCTGCTGTGCCACAGTGCGAACAACAAAACGGAATGTAACAAGGCTATCCGCCATAGTCAGAGCATCATCGTATTTAAAATCTATTTCGTGCTGTCCCGGTGCCACTTCATGATGAGAGGCTTCAATATCAAACCCCATATCCGTAAGTGTCATGACCATGTCGCGACGTGCATTTTCTCCAAGATCCACAGGGGTAAGATCAAAATATCCGGCCTGATCGTGTGTAACCAATGTAGGACGCCCATCTGCATCCGTATGAAAGAGAAAAAATTCCGCTTCAGGGCCAGCGTTCATTGAATAGCCCATTTTCTCTGCTTCTTCGATAGCTATTCTCAATCTGCCGCGGGGGCATCCCTCAAACGGGGTGCCATCCGGATTGTAAACATCACAGATCAGTCTTGCCACAGCACCATCTTTCGGCCTCCAGGGGAAAAGAACAAAGCTGTTGGGATCAGGCCTTAAGTTCATGTCTGATTCCTCAATACGCACAAATCCTTCAATTGAGGAACCGTCAAACTGAATCTCCCCTTCAAGAGCCTTTGGCAGCTGGCTGACAGGAATAGATACATTTTTTAAAATGCCAAAAATGTCAGTGAACTGCATACGAATAAACTTAACATTCATTTCTTCCGCCATGCGCAGAACATCTTCATTTGTAAATCCCACTGTAATCAACTCCCTTTTTAATTATCATTCAAAAAAACAAAAAACGCCCCCAGCTTTTAATATAGAAAGCTGTTCGAGCGTCATTGCCCGTAATTAAATAAAATTTTTATTCCTTGTAAAACATCTTATTATCGTTATTCAAGATTGCTTTTGCTGCTTCTATTAAGGGCAGCCGCAGGTCCATACTCTTCTTTTGAAGAAAACGGTAGGCCTCGGGTTCATTCAGGGATAGTTCCTGCATAATAATCCCTTTCGCCCTTTCAACGAGAATTCTGGATTGCATTTTATCTTTTAAGCTGCGCAGTTCCTGATGCAGTCTTTTTCTCCGGTTAAATTCTACGAGTAAAGTTTCCACACAATAGTTTAACACAACGGTGTTAACAGGTAAAGATAAAACCATGAAAGAATTATTTCGGCCCCCCGCTGTTCTTATACCCTTTCTTTGTTCCAGTAATAATACTGCAGCCATGGCCTCCTCATCAATAATACTTGCAGTATACAAAACATCTCCTGGAAGCGAAAGGTCTATAATAACCAAGTGAGGCTGCACCTTTCTGAGAACCCTTAACAAATGGGGGCAATCTTTCCCTTCTCCCACATAATGAAGACCAGATAGGGATAATGCAGAAATAGCTGCTTTCCTGTTGACAGGGTCTGGGATTCCAACACAGTATTCAAGTGTATCCATTTTCACTCCCCCCGTCTTCTTATTTAAACTTCTTATCTGGAATTCCTGCTTTTGCTTAAAAAAACACAATCTTTTGCCTGAACCGGCGGCTTATGCAGAGTGCGGTTATCTGGGTACCATACGAATTACCCCACCAAGACAGGAAGCTGCACAGGTCCCGCAGCCTCCGCAGCGGGACAGGTCCACCGAAAACTCATGATCAACTCTTGTAAGGGCCTCTCTGGGGCAGGCGTTTACGCACTCGTCGCACTGTACACAGATACCACAGTGCAGGCAGCGGTCATGCTCTTCTTCGATTTCAATATCCACTTCGTTGACCGGCAAAGCTCTCTGGGGGCGAAGAGCATCATCCTCCAAAGGTTCTTTTACTTCCGGTACATATTCCCGTCCTGACAAAATCGCCTCAATTTCAAGGGCACATTCACGTCCCCTGCCTAGATTATGAGTAACAAGGCCAGCCCCCTGTACATCTCCAACCACGGAAATGTGAGGATCAGAGGAACGGAAACTGCCTTCTTCCCGGTGGTAAAAACCTCGTTTGTCCCTGTCTTTTTGCAGTTCTTCAGGTAAAAAGTCCAAACCAGGTTGTTCGTTGATGAAAACAAGGACAGTATCAGCTTCCATAAATTCCTTTTGTCCGAGGGAATCATGAACAAAAACTCCCTCACTGCTCACTTCCTGTAAAAAGAGAGGATACCTGAACCTCACTCCTTCCAGCTCAAGCTTTTTACGCTCTTGTGGATTTGCAGCAGGTTTCTGGATATCGATAACCGTAATCTTCATGGGATTCACACCAAGCTCCAGAAGTGCTTCAATCCCGTCCACAGCAGCGTCACCGCCTCCCACAACAACAACCTTCTCACCGACTTTGAGCTGGCTTTTCTTATTATTTTCTTGCAGTAGATTAAAATCCTTTAGAAATACCAGTCCAAGGAATAAGGAGTTCCTTTCCCTTTACAGGTGGTATAACCGGTCGGTGAGCCCCTATGGCTACAACAACATAATCATATTCGTCCACGAGTTTTTCGAATAATGTTCCATCCACTCTCGTCTTGAGGATAAACTTAACACCGAGTTTTAGCTGCACGTGGGCAGGTATATTCACAACGATGGCAGGCACCACAGGAACTGCCATTTGCCGCTGGTATTTTCTTATCTCCCCGCCGTTCCATGCGGATTTCGTTAAAGGAGCATTGTTCAGCACAGATACTGCAACCGTCGCATAATTCCAGGTTAAAGACGGGACGAAAAACTGACCGAAGCCCGGGTGAGGCATTAGACAGTACCATATCTCTAATCCCCCTTTCTATAATTTGTTTCAGATAGCTGAAATGAGTTTACTTTCAAGAGTAGCTGCCTATTTTTCCAGCAGGACCTTTTCTTTATGATGGGAATACTGATCAAGCATTACCACACAGGGCTGCCCGGCACGGGGAGTAACCACCGTTTCGAGATTTTCCTCCATTTCATACAGAGCTGAAACCTCACTGGCAAAATAGCTGTAATCTCCGGCCCGGCCGGTAATCATGGAGCGAAGCTTCGTATTATCAGTAATACTGAAAATCCCCTCATTGGATGCAGCCAGGATGGCAAAAGGACCATTTAGCATTGCTGATTCATAGATAACCTTAAGAGATATCATCTTATCCTGCAGATCTTTATCTTCCATGCGCTCTGTTGAAGCCCAATAGGGTGGCGCCAGCACCATTGCCGTATCTCTGACGGAAAGCCCATGTCTCCTGATCAGCAGATCTAACAGATAAACCACAACCTCTCAGGATATAAAATTGCCCGGGAAATTGTCTTTGACAACCTCACCGGGCCCACTGCCATAGTAGGGATCTATTATTTTAAAAGTTTCTTCCGCAGAGCGGAAAACAGTAAACTATTTAGGAAATTTAATAATTTTTCTTTATTATATTTTCTTAAAATAAACTTGTTAACTCTTCTTTAGCAGACTCTTTAGGGGCTAATTAAATTATAGCATCATAGTATTCTCTTTGTCAATTATTCTGGAATATAATTTCGTAATGTGGAATATATTTTTTTAACACCCAGTAACACAGTTCAGATTGACAGCATAAAGTAAATTGTATCAAAGGAGGAAATAAAATATGTGTGGAATAACAGGATGGATAGACTGGAACGCAGACATTAGCAAGGAGCATCATATCATAGAGGCAATGACCGAAACACTCTCATCCCGGGGCCCTGATGCAAAAAGGGCATGGTTTTCAACTCATGCCGCCCTGTGGGGCACCGGCGGCTAATCGTGGTTGACCCTGAGGGCGGCGGGGCAGCCCATGACCAGGCAGCACGGGGAGAACACTTTTACAATCACCTACAACGGAGAATTATACAATACCCCTGAATTGAGGACAGAGCTGGAAAAACGCGGACACACCTTCTTCACACGCAGCTCGGATACGGAAGCACTCCTCTTTGCCTTTATTGAATGGGGGCCCTTATGTCTCAAATATCTTAATGGTATATTTGCCTTTGCAATCTGGGATAATCAGAATCAAAGCTTATTTTTGGCCCGTGACAGGCTCGGCGTGAAACCTCTTTTTTACATACACAAAGGCAAAACTTTTTTATTCGGTTCTGAGCCCAAATCCCTTTTGGAGCACCCCTATGTTAAACCGGAAGTTGACAGCGAAGGTCTTGCGGAAATTTTTGCCCTCGGTCCTGCCCGTTCTCCAGGTCATGGAGTTTACAGGGGAATGGCAGAAGTTAAACCCGGGCATTATATGATTTATGATCATTATGGCCTGAAAATGCAGCGCGGCTGGACACTGGAAAGCCGTCCTCACATTGATAACCTTGAAACCACGGCCGAAAAGATTTGTGATCTTTTGGGAGAGACTGTAAAGCGTCAGCTCGTATCTGATGTTCCAGTCTGTGTTCTGCTCTCAGGGGGCCTCGATTCCAGCGCGTTAACTGCATTTGCATCTGCCGCTTTTGAGGATGCCGGTTCCGGTCCCCTGCATACCTACTCTGTTGATTACCTGGATAACGAATCCCATTTTCAGGCGAGCCATTATCAACCGGACTCAGATAAACCATGGGTAGAATATGTCTCCTCTCATTTTGGGACCTTTCATCACAGTATTTTAATAGATCAGGAAGAACTGGCAGAATCTTTGGAGAGGACTGTTTTCGCACGGGATCTTCCTGGCATGGCTGATGTGGACTCGTCCCTATACCTCTTTTGCAGGGAAATAAAAAAAGATGCCACCGTAGCGTTATCGGGGGAAGCAGCTGATGAAATTTTTGGCGGTTATCCCTGGTTTCACAGTGAAAAGGCACTTAATGCAGCTGCATTTCCCTGGATGAGATCTTTAGATGAACGATTGAGCCTGTTGTCACCGGAATTAATTAATTATATACGTCCTGAGGAATATATCGCGGCACGCTACAGGGAAACGATCGCTGAAGTTGACAGACTAAAAGGTGAAGCTCCCCTCGAGGCGCAAAGGAGAGAAATGTTTTACCTGAACATAAAATGGTTTATGGCAACACTTCTTAACCGTAAAGACCGTATGAGCATGGCCAATGGATTGGAAGTAAGGGTACCTTTCTGTGATCACCGCCTCGTCGAATACGTCTGGAACATTCCATGGGAAATGAAAACGTACGGCGGGCAGGCTAAAGGGATATTGCGAAAGGCGCTCTCACACGTCCTTCCGGAAAAAGTACTTAAAAGGGGAAAAAGCCCCTATCCAAAGACACATCATCCTGCTTACATGAAAGCGGTAAAAAAAAGACTCCTTAATATTCTGGATGAACCTGGTTCTCCCATCTCAGAGCTTATTGATTTTACTGCAATACGTGAACTTATCATCTCAGAAAAAAAATATTTTACTCACCCCTGGTTTGGCCAACTAATGGGTGATGCACAATTTTTTGCTTATCTAATTGAAATTAATTCGTGGCTGAAGGAATATCGTGTTAAAATAGTATAGTAAGAGAAGATTAATGGGGAAAAGGGGATGGGATATTAATGTGCGGTTTCTGTGGAATCTTACAGGAGAACGGGCCTATTGATACGGGGATGCTCACACGGATGCGCGAAAAAATGTACCACCGGGGTCCGGATGAAGGTGAAAACTTTACTGATGGACAGCTGGGAATTGGTTTTCGCCGCTTAAAGATAATTGACCTCTTTACTGGAAAACAACCCATGAGTAACGAAGATGGGACTCTCTGGCTTGTTTACAACGGAGAAATATACAATTACAAAACTCTGCGGGAAGATTTAATTAACAAGGGGCACCATTTTTCAAGTCAGAGCGACAGCGAGGTTATCTTACATCTATATGAAGAAAAAGGAGTAGAATGCCTGCAGTCTCTGAGGGGGATGTTTGCCTTTGTTCTCTGGGACAAAAAACGCCAAACACTTTTTGGCGCCCGGGACAGGTTTGGTATTAAGCCCTTTTACTATATGGAGAAACCAGGCCTTCTGGCTTTTGCCTCGGAGATAAAAGCCCTTACAGAACTTCCCGATTTTCCGAGAGAAGTAAACGAGGGAGCTTTTCTGGATTATCTCACCTTTCAGTACGTCCCTGAACCAAGGACCATGTTTTCAGATGTATTCCGACTGCCTCCCGCCCATTATTTCCTGAAGTCGCCGGGGAAACCCTTACAAATCAGCAGGTACTGGCAGGTAAAATTTTCGCCTGTGGATAAACCCCTGGAATACTTTACGGAAGGTATTAGAGAAGCTCTGCGTGAAACGATCCGTCTTCATCTCGCAAGTGATGTGCCCCGGGGAGCTTTTCTTAGCAGCGGCGTTGATTCAGCGATCATTACCGCCCTGGCAAAAGAATTGGAACCTGTATCCACCTTTAGTGTCGGCTATGCTGAAAAGAGCTACAGCGAGCTGCAGGAAGCAAGGGAAACGGCCGAATATTTAGGGACAGACCATCACGAATATATTATCACCCCTGAGGAATTTCTCAAGCATCTGCCTGACCTTGTCTGGCATTTTGATGAACCTGTAGCGGACCCTGCGGCTATCTCACTCTTTTTTGTAGCGCGTATGGCACGGCAGAAAATAACTGTAACCCTCTCCGGTGAGGGTGCCGATGAAGTCTTCGGCGGCTACGGCATTTACAGGGAACCATCCGCCCTGGCTCCAATACAAAACCTCCCTTCACCAATAAGGCGCTCTCTTCACCTATTGGAAAAGCTGCTTCCTTCAGGACTCCCGGGGAAGAACTACTTAGCCAGAACCCGGCGTCCCCTTGAAGAACGCTTTTTAGGCAATGCCTATATTTTTTCCCCAGCCGAGAAGCAAAAAATAACCAGGTCGGAAAAGAACCCCTCCCCCTTTAGAATCACTGATCCTCTTTACCGTCAAACAGCTGGTCTGGATGATGTAACACGGATGCAGTACATCGATCTTCATACCTGGATGCCCGGTGATATCCTGGTAAAAGCAGACAAGATGACGATGGCCAATTCGCTGGAGTTAAGAGTCCCCTTTCTTGATCACCATCTTTTTGAATTTGCAGCCACCATCCCGGCAAAATATAAAGTAGATGGTAAAACCACCAAATTGGCTTTAAGGGAATCATTCAGGGATATTTTACCGGCGGCAGCAATAAACAGGCCCAAAAGAGGCTTTCCTGTTCCAACAAGGGAATGGATAAAACGGAGGGATTTTCAAGATCTCTTCAAGAATCTTCTTGCAGAAAAGGGAGGTAACTGGTTCAATCGCCAGGAAGTTCGAAAACTGCTCACAAATCACCTTGACGGCAAAATTGATGGGAGCAGAAAACTCTGGGTCATCATGATCTTCCTTCTCTGGCATAAAGCCTACAAGTTAAAGGAGTGAACTCGTTTTAGCAAAGCTGAAACATCGGGGAATCAGTTGGAGAGTCTACTCCACCTGATTATAAAGTCCCACCTACGCTACGCTTAGAGGTGGGGGCCTTAAACTCAAAAGAAAAACCAGGATAAGTCACTCCCTACACAGGTGGGGAGTGCCGCTCCACGAATTTTTCCATTCTGTTTAAAGCTTCTGTGATCTCTTCTATGGATGCGGCATATGAACAGCGGATATAACCTTCCCCGCATTCGCCGAAAGCGTCTCCGGGGACTACGGCTACTTTCTCTTCATTTAACAGCATTTCGCAAAAAATCCGGGATGCAAGGCCTGTGGATTTGATAGAGGGAAATACGTAAAAAGCACCTTTTGGTTCAAAGCAGGTAAGTCCTAACTGGTTTAAACCGTTCACAATCAAATGCCGCCTTTGATCATACTGTTCAATCATCCTTTTAACTTCTTGATCACCGTTTTTCAAAGCTTCAATTGCAGCCATCTGCCCCATCACCGGAGCACACATAATCGTGTACTGGTGTATTTTTGTCATGGCACTCATAATTTCTTCAGGAGCAGCTGCGTAGCCTATTCGCCACCCTGTCATGGCATAGGACTTGGAAAAACCGTTTACCAGGACAGTGCGTTCCTTCATTCCAGGCAGAGAAGCAAAGGAAAAATGTTCCCCTTCATAGCTCAGTTCACTGTAAATCTCATCAGAAATGACGAGCAGATCATACTTCTCTGCAATACGGGCAACAGCCTGCAGCTCTTCCCTGGTCATTACAGCACCCGTGGGATTGCTGGGATAGCACATGAGCAGGACTTTGCTTTTGGCAGTAATGGCTTTTTCCAGATCTCCGGGCATCAGTTTAAAATGATCATCTTCCCTGGTAACTACAGTCATGGGCACTCCCCCGGCCATGATGGCGCATGGCTTATAAGATACAAAACACGGTTCCGGAATTATGACCTCGTCCCCTGATTCAAGGACGCTCCGTAAAACCAGATCAATGGCTTCACTGGCTCCCACTGTCACAATTATTTCCCTGGTATAATCATATTCCTGATTAAATTTTCTGTAGAGATATGCGCATATTTCCTGCCTCAGTTCAGGAAGACCACAATTTGATGTATAATTTGTATACCCTTTCTCGATAGAGTAGACACTCGCTTCACGAATATGCCATGGGGTTACAAAATCTGGCTCTCCAACTCCTAATGAAATAACCCCCTTCATAGCGCTGGCCATGTCGAAGAATTTCCTAATGCCGGAAGAAGGCATTTCTCTCATGCTTTTCTTCACAAATGACCTGCTCATGGGCTTACCACCAACCTGCGATCTTTTTTGTCCTCACCAAAGATAATCCCATCCTGTTTATATTTCTTCAAAACAAAATGTGTAGCGGTGCTCTGTACATTTTCCAATGTAGCCAGTCTATCGGCTACAAAAAAAGCCACCTTTTTCATGGAAGTACCTTCAATGACAACAGAAAGGTCGTAACCGCCTGACATAAGGTAAACTCCCTTCACTTCCGGAAAACGGCAGATACGTTCGGCAATCGTATCAAAACCCACATCCCTCTGGGGCGTTACTTTAACATCAATAATTGCCGTCACGTTGTCGTCGTTATTGTTCACTTTTTCCCAGTCGATCAATGTAACATAACCTAAAATAACCTTCGCTTCCTCCAGCTCCTTAATTATTTCTTTCACTTCTGTATCCGTTATTTCCAACATTGTGGCCAGTGTTTTAGAGGTGATTTTATGATTTTGTTCCAGAACCTGCAAAAGGCGTTTTTTTACGTCGTCGCTCATCTTTCTTCCAGCTCCTTGCTTCATTGTTTATTCGCTACCATTTAAAACAACTTCCGTACTAAGACACGGGGACGGTTCTTCTGTCTAAGGTGATCCCACACACACCCCGGAGACACGGGGACGGTTCCATCGTCTTCCCATCTTTCAAGGTTCGGGGACACACCTCTTTCAGAGGAATGTCCCCAAGTCCTCCGCTGCGCTGCGGTGACGCTCGAACCGTCCCCATGTCTCCAGTCCCCATCACTCATTTATGCCTACCTGAGTAACCAAAAAATCCCCCATCCTGAAAGGGACGAGAGATTCCCGCGGTACCACCCTAATTGGTCCGTCATTGGACCCAACTTGCTATTAAATAGTCTTGCTGATAACGGTAAGCAACCGTAACGACTTACTGTTCTTTTCAGTCGCCCTCTCAGGGATGGCTTTTCACCCGGCAGCACCTGCTGTCTTGCACCTTCCGACAGCTCTCTGAAAGTAACTGCGAGCTACTTCTTCCCCTCATCGATTTTCCTGATTATATAGCTAAAAGTTTACCATGAAACAAGCTTGGCTGTCAACCGTTTTAGCTCGCCCAACCGTAACAACTAACCATAACATACTACTTTATCTTATTCAAGCATTGTGTTAATGTGAGGAAGTACTATTTTTTTGTTAATAACTAAACGTAACAAAGTAAATCTGTTTAACGTCTTGTAAATATAGAAGAAAGAAATGATATCGCGCGGTATCGGGGTGAATTTCTGATGACACAAGCTGCCGGATTAAAAAATGAGACAGAAGCATGGGCTAAGGAACTCTGGCCCCGCATCTACCGGTTTTTTTACTACAAAGTCCAAAACCGGGAGGAAGCCGAAGAATTGACACAGGAGACCTTTGACCGGGTTTACCGCAAGGTAAAAACGGGAGGCATAGATGAACCTGAAAAACTTGAGGCTTACACATTTATCGCAGCCCGTAACCTTGTTACGGACCTGTGGAGAAAACGGGGACGGCAGTTCAAATCTGTCTCATTGGAAGACCTGCATGATAAAGGCTGGGATCTTCCCCAGCAACCCCAGGAGGTAGAGGAAAAAATGGTAATAGAAGAGGCAATGAGCCTGTTAAACCCTGACCACCAAAAGGTATTAACCTTAAGAATAATTGAAGGATGGCCGGTGGAAAGCGTAGCCTATAAAATGAAAAAAAGCCCCGGAGCGATCAGAAGCTTACAGTTCCGGGCAGTCCAGGCCCTCAAAGAAGCACTGCAAAAAGGAGGTTACTTCAATGAATGAAATACAACAAGTAGATCTTTTCATAGATGATTTGATTCAGGAAAAAAAGCCCCGGGCTTATAACCAGGACGTTGTGGACCCGGAGATGGAAAAGATGTTTGAATCGATCAGAGCAGTAAAAAGATTAAGAAAAAGCAAAACGGCTGGCAGGTTCCTAAGTTCGCGATGGCTTAAAGGTGTGGCTGCAGCAGCGGCACTCCTGCTCGTTGTAGGTCTGATGACCTTCCCCGGTGGCAACGAAATGAACATAGTCCATGCAGTGGTAAAAGCTTATGAGGAACTACAGAGCTACAGCGGTGTAACGGAAATAAGAACCGAGCGGGACGGAAAGGTTGAATTCCTGGAAACAATTGAAATCCAGTATAAGAAACCCTATAAATATTCAGCTTTCCACAGCTATAATGGTTTTGAAATACAATATCTCAGTGACGGAGATAGGCTGGCAGTAATCGAGTTCAATATGATAACATTGGAAAATGTCTTTCCAGAAAAAGAGCTGTGGCGCTATCATATTGGTACGGCAGTATGGGAACTGGAAGAAGCTGCAGAAGTTAATATTACGGGCACGGAAACTCTTTTCGGACGTGAGGCGTCGATTCTGGAATACAGGTTCGCCGGTGACAACGAGTTTCACCAGATGTGGATAGATAAAGCCACCAACCTGCCTCTTCGTAAGGTTTTGAATCATCCCGAGGGCTTCAGACTGGTGGTTGAGTTTAAAGAACTGCAGATTAACCCGGTATTGGATGATGATCTGTTCGCCTGGGTTTTACCGCAGAATGTGAATATTCGTGAGTTAAACCGAACTGTAACGCAGGAAGAGATAATAAAACGCTGGCCGGAAGCATCAGTACTGCCCGGAGCACTTCCCGAAGAAATGGAACTTGCAAAGGCCGGTATACTCGAGAACGATTTATACGAATATGTCCTGCGCTTCCAGGGTAGCAGAGAAAAAGACTTTATGGACATTTACTATACGACAACACCCATGGAATACACACTTCTCCCCGAAACAAAGCTGGGGCAGCTTGCAGGAGGATATGTTGACTACGACGCAAAAGTCTGGAACGTTTTCGAAAGATATCCGGGAGAAAACAAGGTGGCCAGGTGGGTAAGAGATGACGCGGAGGTGTACATTATAAGCAGCAGAGATATATCGCAGCTGCTGCCGATCCTGGAAAAACTGGCCGGAGAAAAAATAGAATTTGGCGCCGCTCTTTTAAAAGACACCCTTGAACTCTTTTTCATGGAAATAACGGAAACAAGTTTTAAAATGGCCGGAGAGACAAGAGCTTTTTCGCAGCAGCCAGATGCCCGCAGACTGATGGAAGCGCTGTTAAAGGGTCCTGAAGATGAAGACCTCAGCAGCATTATCCCTGATAATACCAGGCTGCTTGACCTGAGGGTTGAAGGCGGGATCGCCTACGTAGACTTTTCAAATGAGATAGCCGCAGCACACTATGGAGGAGAGACAGAAGAAGTCCTGATCGACTCCATCGTCTGGACCCTTACGCAGTTGGATGAAATTGAAGCCGTGCAGCTGCTCATCGAAGGTGAGGTTGTGGATACGATAGGTGGACACATGTCCATCAGTAAACCGCTTACCAGATAAATGAACTACGATTTATAGCACAAGAAAGGGGGCTGACCCAAAGTATGAAACTTTGGGACGGCCCCCTTGAATTTTCCTCATTGCGTTTTTTATGCATGCTAAAACTTTTGTTAAATTTTTAGTATTTTTTAATTAAAAGGAAAAATACTAAGAGAAACAGCTTGCCACCGTATAATAATTTTCAAATCCCTGCCTACAATAATAGTAGGAGATATAATCTAAGAAAGGAACAGAAACAAGCCTATTCAAAAGAATACATTAAGGAGGTTGAACAGTGCCACAAAAAGGTAACCCGAAAGATATCGGGCTGCAGAAAAGTGTGGAAAATTTCCTAAAAACCAATCAGAACCTTTCAGGATACGATATTAATGTGCGAGTAATAAACGGCAGTGTATTTCTCCAGGGAATTGTTGATACCCTTTCCGACGCAAATCAAGTACAAAAAGCAGTTAAATCAATAGAAGGAGTCGGAGAAATACAAAATAACCTCACGGTTTCCACTGATGGGGCTGTAAATGACAGGCATGTTTACATGGAAGTCCGGCAGGAATTAGAAGGAGACCCCAGGCTGAGAGATACCCAGGTTAAAGTATCAGTGAAAAAAGGAGAGGTTACCCTGAGAGGCAAAATTGCCAGTATGGACAAAAAACATGCAGTGCAGGAAGCTGCCAGTAAAGCTATGGGAGTGAAACAGATCATAGATCATACAACCGTCTCCAATGAAGCAGAAGTGGATGATGCAGGCCTAATGAATGAAGTACGTAGAAGTTTCGTAGAAAAAAGAATTGATAACAAAAGGATCAGAGTATCCGTTAAAGACAGGATTGTTTCTCTGAAAGGAGAGGTAAGTATTAAGGAAAGAAACAGGGCGCTGGATATTGCTTCAAAAGTCCCGGGTGTAAGAAAAGTAAATACTTACCTTATCAATACGGAAAAAGGGGAACTTTCCAGAGCCGCCAGAGCCGCGGTAGAAATAAAGAAATCCTTTTCAGATGACCATAAAATAAATAGAATTCCGATCAGGATCTATGAAAAAGAAGGGCGCCTAATCCTCGAAGGAATGGTCGGGGACCTGGAACAAAAAAAATTAATCGATGAAAAACTTCGTTCTGTAAAAAATGAATTTGGAAAAGAGCTTATTGCCGTGGAAAATAAAATAAGGCTTCCAGATTAAAAACCATCTCCTCATATCTGATCAGAAAACAAAGCGATCAGCTTGTAGATAATCGGAAGGAAGCATGGGGACGGTTCTCCTGCTTCCTTCTGCTTCATCAGATGCCCAGGATTTTTTCAACCTGGCTTCTTATTTCATTTTTTTCAGAAATTATATGATGCAGCTCCGGCTTTTTGTCCAGGTCCAGAAGCCCTGCATGGACGGGGACATTATTGAGCCTGCTTAACTCCTGCAGAATTTCAAACTCACATTTGCCTTCCAGAAAACTTTTTCCCCTAATGGCCTCAAAAACACTTCTACCAAATTTAAAGGGGCTTGCCGTTGCAGTAATTACCGTCTTGCTGGTGTTTCCCGTGCGCTCCAGGAATTTTTGGTAAACTTTATATCCCACTGCAGTATGTGTATCCAGAAGATAACCCGCATCATGATAGATGTCCCTGATCACAGAGAGAGTTTCTTCTTCACCTGCAAAGTCCGAATCAATTATTTCGTCCATATACTTTTTGGTCACTTTATCCACTTCAAACTGACCTGTTTTGTTCAAATCTTCCATCCAGCGATTTATTTTCTCTGAATCATGGCCAGTAATCTCAAAAAGGAATCTTTCCAGGTTGCTGGAGATAAGAATATCCATGGAAGGGCTGCTCGTCTGTCTGAACTGCCTCTTGCGGTTGTAGGACCCTGAGCGGAAAAAATCCGTCAAGACCTTGTTTTCATTGGAAGCGCAAATCAATTTATGAATAGGAAGTCCCATCTTCTTTGCATACCAGCCGGCGAGAATATTCCCAAAGTTTCCTGTAGGAACGACAAAGTTTATTTTCTCATCCTGAGATATCTTTTTTTGTTTAAGCAGCTGCAGGTATGACCAGAAGTAATAGACAATCTGGGGTAAAAGGCGGCCCCAGTTTATGGAATTGGCAGAGGATAGTTCGTAACCCGCTTCATTCAAGATTTTATTAAATGCTTCGTCCCCGAAAATCTCCTTCACTGAGTTCTGACAGTCATCAAAGTTTCCCCTCACAGCGACCACATAAGTATTTGAGCCATCGGTGGTAGTCATCTGCAGCTCCTGCACCCTGCTGACACCATCATAGGGATAAAAAACAATAATCTTGATCCCGGGAACGTTTTTAAACCCCTCCAGGGCCGCTTTCCCTGTGTCCCCCGAAGTGGCTACAAGAATAACTATTTCTTTATTAACATCCAGCTTTTTCATGGCCAGTGATAAAAAATATGGCATGATCTGCAGGGCTATGTCCTTAAAAGCTGCAGTAGGGCCATGCCACAGTTCCAGGAAGTAAGTATCGCTGCCCATACTATGCAGGGGAGCTATCTCAGGGAGATCAAAATTATTAAGGTTATAGGCCTTATGAACGCAATCCCGTATTTCTTCAGCTGAGAAATCATTTAGGAAAAGGGAAATAATCCACCGGGCAATCTCCTGGTAGGTTTTTCCCTGCATATCCACAATCTCTTCAGTGGAAAATATAGGTATTTTTTTCGGGACAAACAGACCGCCGGTGGGAACCATGCCCAATTTAATTGCTTTAGACGCAGAAACTTCAGAAAAATTTCCCCGGGTACTTATGTACATAATCTTGAACTCCTCTGCTGTAAATCTTTCTTAGATGGCTTGTACTTCTCTTATTTCTATCCGTTTGTGAACTTTCCTGCTGTTTCCAACAATAAACTGCTAACTATCTTCCTAAACAATCCTTTAACAGTTTAACCCGGCAAGATATCCTGTGGAAAAGGCAATTTGTAAATTAAATCCCCCAGTGTAGCCATTGACATCGAGGACTTCCCCTGCAAAAAAGAGTCCCTTTACTAATTTGGATTCCATTGTAGAAGGGTTTACTTCATCGACGGCCACCCCGCCCGATGTTACAATAGCTTCTTCTATGGGCCTGAATCTTTTAATATGCATGCCAAGATTTTTAAGGAGCGAAACAAGGTTCATTCGTTCACTTTTGGAAATTTGATTTACTGTTTTTTCCGGTGGGATATTTGACAGTTTAACAATCACAGGTATTAATTTCTGGGGAAGGAGTTCACGTAAGGAATTAGAAAATATTTTGTTGGCATGCTTGTCAAAATCCCTTAGTATTCTTTGATCAAGCTGCTCCTCGGACAGTGCCGGTTTTAAGTCTATGACAAGGCGATAATCGTGTTTTTTAAAATCATCCAAATATGAACTGGCAGATAAAATAACCGGTCCGGAAACACCATAATGGGTAAAGATCATTTCCCCAAAGTCACTGTATATTTTTTTCAGGTCTTCATCAAAAATATCAATGCTAATATTTTTAAGTGACAGGCCCTGCGCTTCCCTGACCCATCCTTCTTTAATCTCAAGGGGAACCAACGCCGGCTTTAAAGGAGTTACCCTGTGCCCGTTTTCTTTCGCGAAGCGATACCCGTCCCCCGTGGAACCTGTTAGAGGATAGGATATTCCACCAGTTGTCACAATCACGCTGTCACATAAAATAGTTCTTCCATCTTGAAGAACAACCCTGGAAACCTTTTTATTATCTGAGACAACTTCCTTAACTTCACCTTTTATAACCGTTACATTATTATTTTTAAGGTATTTCTTAAGGACTTTTACCACGTCATTCGATCTGTCCGAAGCAGGAAAAACCCTCCCGCCCCTTTCAACTTTGGTCTCCAAACCCAATCCATTAAACAGCTCAATCAGATCATGATTGGAGAAAGTATAAAAAGCGCTGTAAAGAAACTTTCCATTTACCGGGATACTGCCAATGAGGCCCTCAACATCTTCAACCGTATTGGTGATGTTGCACCGACCTTTCCCGGTAATAAGAAGTTTTCTCCCAAGAATATGGTTTTTCTCGATTAACAAGGCCTCAAGCCCCCGGGAACCGGCTGATCCTGCGGCTATCATTCCGGCCGCGCCACCGCCAATAACAACAACTTTTTTAGGAATCGGCAACAAATTTCACCTTCTGTTACTCATCATTACCTTTGCTATCTATTCATAAGCAGGCCCTATCATTATACCATTTTTTTCATATCAGTCAAAACCGGCCCGACTCTCTCTCTACCATAATCTATACCTCTGCCACCAGCTGTGCACCTGACAGTACTCTTCCGGCGGCAGAAGGCCTGCATCATCCGGACCCCTTCCGGGATTTCCCCTCCAGCGTTCATCTGTCAACTGAAAATCTGGCCTCAACAGAAATGTTCTTCTTTCCGTCTGCCAATCGGGACAGGAATATCCTGCTAAATGTCCGCTTACTGTGCAAATCCTAAGCTGTATATGCATGTCGCAGCTCTCCTGAGGAACCTCTGCTGATGGAAAGATTTCTTCAACAATATCCTCTTCCGGACAAAAAGGACCAGGCCTCAGCCCGGATTTACCGCATATGCTGACAGGTCCGGTGATTCCTGAGGGCATCTTAAAATCTGAAGGAGGAACATCCTCAAGGACCTCCGAAAGAATAGCATTCATGAAGGTTATGGCACTGCCGCTTCCTCCGTTGATCCTTCCCAGGCTTTGAATATCATGACCCATCCAGAAAGAAACAACCATTTCAGGTGTATAGGCGACCAGGTAGGCATCACGATTTTCAGTCGTCGTTCCCGTTTTTGCAGCAAGGGGACGCACAATCTTTAAATTGGATGCCGTTCCCCTTTGAACAACATCTTTAAGCATGTCCGTAATCATATAAGCGGTCTGCGGGCTGAGCACAGCTTCGGGATTATTGCGATGCTCGTAGAGAACATGTCCGCTGCGATCTTCAATTCTTTTGACCGTATGCAGGTTTTGCCTGATGCCATCGTTTGCCAGAACGGAGTAAGCCTGAGCCATGTCAAAGGCTGTTACTCCCCGCGTTACTCCCCCCAATGTTGCAGCCAGATTATAGTCATCAGGATGAAATGTAGTAATTCCCATCCTCTCTGCATACTTCAACCCAACATTCGGGGTTAACTGGGCGAACAGCTTTGCCGCCGGCACATTTAACGACTTTGCCACAGATTCCCTCACAGTAACCAGGCCCCGGAACCCTCCGCCAAAATTCTCCGGTGCCCAATCTCCCCAGATGACGGGAGAGTCATCAATAATTGAACCGGGGGTAATCAGCTTTTCTTCCAGGGCCGGGGCATACGTAACGATGGGTTTAATAGCTGAGCCAGGCTGCCTTGGGCTGAGGTAACGCAGGTCCTGATTTCCCTCTCCATAATCTCTTCCCCCTACCAATGCCAGGACTTCTCCCGAAGCCGGGTCCGCTACCACTGCAGCCGCCTGGGGCTGAAGTATTCCTTCCCCGCTTAAGGCTTCTTCCGGATAATTTGTATAGACCCCTGTTTCCATTAGCTGTTTCATTCTTGTCATATCGACCCTTAAGTCATGATGATAAAGACTTTCATCGGAAAGAACCATCTCAGTTACTGATTGGGTTTTACTATCCATAGTAGTGTAAATTCTTAAGCCCATATTATAGATAGCTTCATATGCCTCTGTGCGGCTGTTAATCCCGGGCAGGCCCGTAAGGATATTAATCAATTCGTTATGCAGCAGGTAATCGATAAAGTAAGGGAAAGGATACTCCCGTGTGGGCCTGGTACCACTAAGGACGATTTCCTGTTCTCTGGCCGCATTGAGCTGCTCGTAATCGAGATATTCCAGTTCATACATTTTTTGCAGTACCAGAGATTGTCTCTGTAAAGCAAGATCAAGGTTTATAAATGGGGAGTAGTTGTTGGGTGATCGGGGGATCCCAGCCAACAAAGCAGCTTCAGCGACGGTTAATTGATCTGAATTTTTGTCAAAATAAAGCCTGCCTGCTGCTTCTATACCATAAGCACCATGGGCAAAATAGATATGGTTTAAATACATTTCCAGTATTTCACCTTTGGAAAACCGCCGCTCCACCTTTATTGCCAACCAAGCTTCCTTTATCTTTCGGGTAAGGGTTTTTTCCCGGGAAAGGATAGTGTTCTTTACCAACTGCTGTGTTATGGTACTTCCTCCTTGATCAGTCCACTTCCCCTGACGAAGGTTAGACACAAAGGCGCGGGTCAAAGCCCACAGATCAACGCCTGGATGCTCATAGAACCTTTCATCCTCGATGGCAATAAACGCATTTTGAACATGCAGTGGCATTTCTTCCAAGGGGATTTCTATGCGGTTTTCCACACCATAAAAAGTAGTTATTTCATTACCGGAGCGGTCATATATACGTGACGATAAAGATGAGTGCGGTATCCAGGTATTAAAATCAGGAGATTCATTCACGAAGGAATAAACAACCGTGACGGTCCCTGCCCCAGCCAGAACAGAAAGCATAATTAACAAGATTGAGACAGCTTTAATAAACTTATTATAAAGCTTGTTTTTACCCTTCTTCCTTCTTACCTTTTTGTTTTGCCCTGTCATATCTGTTTCCTGCATAATTAGTCTCCTTTGACTTTAAAGCCAATACTCCATTATTAAGCATAGTAAATATCAACCAATAATTCAAGATGAAATTTAAGGAAGAGGGAGCATGGTGCCGGTTCTATTGCTTCCTTTAGAATAAATTGACAGATGGCTCCTTTATTTTTATGAAATTATTAGGAAAACTTAAGAGCGGCCCACCTAAATGGTAACCGCTCCGAAGGTTCACCTACAGACTGGAATTTAACGACTTACTTTCATCTAGGGAACACATAAGATATCCCCCGGGATCAGCACATCCGGATCTGTTATTTGCGGATTGGCTGCGATAAGGGCATCCAGGCTGACACCAAATCGCCTTGCGATAGAAAACATCGTATCACCGGACTGCACGGTATAGCGGCCTCTAAAACCTACAGGACATGTAACAGGTACCCGGGTAGGCACACAGAGCACGTCACCGGGGAAAAGTATGTTCGGGTCAGTAATTTGCGGGTTGGCTTCTTCCAGCTCTCTCAAGCTGACACCAAACATCTGCGCTATGGAAAACAACGTATCACCTGGCCGCACTGTGTAACGGCCCTGGAAACCTATAGGACAGGAAACGGGGATACGGGGCTCTCCAGGCACACAGAGGACATCACCCGGGAAAAGCACAGCTGGATCAGGGATATGTGGGTTAGCAGCAATAAGAGCCGCCAGGGAAACGCCAAACATCTCCGCAATAGAAAACATCGTATCACCGGGCTGCACGACGTAACGGCCCTTAAAACCCACAGGGCAGCTAACAGGCTCACGCCCGGGAACGCACAAGACATCACCGGGGAAAAGCACAGCCGGATCAGGAATATGCGGGTTGGCAGCAATAAGAGCCGCCAGGGAAACGCCAAACATCTCCGCAATAGAAAACATCGTATCACCGGACATTACAATGTATAGACTTTCAAAACCTACAGGGCAGGAAACAGGCTCCCGGACTTCCCCGGGCACACACAGGACATCACCCGGGAAGATAAGATTAGGATCAGTGATATGCGGGTTTGCTGCAATCAGTGCATTTAAAGTGACACCAAACCTCTGTGCTATGAAGAACATCGTGTCACCGGAAACAACTGTATAACGCCCCCTAAAACCTACAGGACATGTAACAGGTTCGCGCCCATCAGTTACCCTCGGCACACATAAAACGTCCCCTGGGAAAATACGGTTAGGATCAGCAATATGTGGGTTTGCTGCGATTAGTGCATCCAGAGTGACACCAAACCTCTGCGCTATGAAAAACATCGTGTCACCGGAAACAACTGTATAGCGGCCCTGAAAACCTACAGGGCAGGTCGTCGGAATTCTTGGGTTCATATACGTTAGCACCTCCTTTCTTCCATATTCTATATATTATATGCGGCCAAATATTAATGGTTAATAAAGGGTTTCTAAAGTTTAAGTACATTAAAAAAGACAGGCTCCAAAGAAGGATGCCTGCCAAAAATACTGTTGGCTCAATGCTTCCGGGACGATTTTATACTTGCTGGAACCATTTCCCGCCTGTAAGCGAACGAAGCTTTTCAGCGGGAAACAGGTCTTAATTCCATGTTTTACGAACCTCCGAATCTGAATACAGTGCCAGCAGAATGGGTGAGAAAACGGTCACCGAAAGCTTGATAAAGCGCAAAGCTGGCCCTAAAACCCGTACAGTGACAGGGGGCAATTTTCTCCAGTTCAAAGGGAGACAGCTTTTTTAAAGTATATTCCATCCTCTCTTCAGATGCTTCGATAAGGTGTGTACCCCCTATGCAGGCATAAATATGCTGCTCTCCGGTTAGATTTCTTACATGTTGAAAAGTATTAATTAACCCTGCATGAGCACAACCGAGAAGCACGATTGATCCAACAGATGTTTCTACAATAATAGACTGGTCGTCTTCAAGGGGGTCCTGACAAAAACTTCCATCAGACTTTTTCAAAACAAGCTCTCCTTTTAGATCTTTCTCCCACTCCTGCGTGCGTGGTATTTCTCCCGTAAGTACCACACCCTTATAGATTTCCTGTGATGATCGCTCAAGGGAAAAACGAGCTCCAAGGTTCTCAAGCTCTTCTCTGTCCCATGGAAGGCTGATATTCCTCGGTTCCTGCCCTTCACGCAAATGATATTTCGCCCCAAAAATATCCGGGTGGGCATAGATTGAAAGGGGGCCTGCGATCTCTAAAAGAGCTTTCAGGCCGCCGGTATGGTCAAAATGTCCATGGCTTAGGACGACTGCATCCAGATCATTTAAATCCAGGCCAAGCGTACGGGCATTCTGCACCAAAGTCAACCCTGCTCCCGTATCAAAAAGAATCTTTTTGCCTCCGGCCTCCAGCAGCATAGACAACCCATGCTCTCCAAGTAACCCACGGCCCGGATATGGAACACTGTTTTCACAAATCGTCGTTATCTTTACCTCTGAAAGCATAAATGTTTCCACTCCTTTCTTATTTGCTCATCCTTCTACGTAATCTCCTGTATCTTACACCCAGAATTAAAGCCGCCTTGGTCTTAATGCCTATCCGTGAAAATTTTCTGCCGGTACGCCGGAGTTAGAAAAAAACCAACTAAAAATCCCAATACAATCCCCCCGAGCACCTGCAAAGGTGTATGTCCCAGGAGTTCCATCAAACGCTTATCCGTTACAGGTTTATGCTGGATCAATTCATCAATAATTTTGTTTAAAACTGCAGCCTGCTTGCCTGCCGCCCTGCGAACTCCTGCAGCATCATACAGGACTATCAGGGTAAAAATAAGGGCAATAGCGAACATGGGATCGTTTACGCCGAAATCTTTCCAGAGGGAAGTGGTCAAAGCAACCGTAAGAGCTGCATGAGAACTGGGCATTCCCCCGGCCCTATAATCCGCTTAAAATTAATTCTCCTGTTTTTAACAGCCTCAATAATTATTTTTAATACCTGGGCAATAAACCAGGCTAGAAGGGGCTTTACAAGATACATTCAAACAGGCTCCTTTTTTGTATCCATTATAACAAAAATTTAGCCAAAATATCACTTTCAAATCTTTTATTATTATCGCTATACGTGGGCATAATATTTAACGGGCAGGTGAGAAAATGAGCCGGGGTAAAAGATTACAGCATATTTTAGAAATCGAAGAAGGATTGAACACAGCTTTATTATGCTACATAACCGGAGACAGGGAAAACCTGAATACAAGAATTGCGCCCGATATTCTTCGTATATTTTACCGGCACCTGGAAACCATCGGGCAAAGAGAAAAAATAAGCTTGTTTTTGTATACGAGGGGCGGAGATGTGGTTACTCCATGGAGACTGGTAAACCTTATCAGGGAGTACTGCAGCCATTTTAGTGTGATCGTCCCATTCCGGGCATACAGTGCCGGAACCTTAATTTGCCTGGGAGCCAATGAAATAATTATGGGGAAAATGGGAGAATTGAGCCCAATTGACCCCAGTGTGGCCAATGCTTTTAATCCTCAGGACCCTCATCAGAAAACCGCCAGAATACCTGTAAGTGTTGAAGACGTCTCCTCATTTATTTCACTGGCCCGGGATATGGCAGGAATAAAACAAGAAGAACAATTGACGGAGATATTTCTACGCCTTTCAAAAGCTGTCCACCCACTGGCGCTGGGAAACGTGCACAGAAATTACTCACTGATCCGCTCCCTGGGAAGAAAGCTGCTGGAACTTCATCGCAGTGATTCATCTCCGCAGGAAATAGAAGATATTATCATAAATCTAACAGAAAAGTTATATGCTCACAATTACATGATTCCACGTAACGAAGCCAAAAATAATATTAAACTTAATATTATAGAACCATCACAGCAGATAGAAAAAACAATATGGGATCTCTATGAAAATTATGAGCAGGATCTGCAGCTCTTGGAACCCTTTAACCCATCCCTGCTCTTAAATGAACAGGAACAGCAGGTTGATTTTGAAGCTACCGGAGGAATAATTGAAAGCCATGGAAAGATTGACGCATTCATTTTTGAAGGGCGCATAGTCCGCCAGGGCAGACAAACTCCCGATCTTCCACCCGTAAATATAGAAATAGTTCGCCAGAGGTGGAAACATATCAAGCCAAAGTAAACTTTTTTCAGCTAAAGGCTGAACAACTCCCACTTTCGAATTTCTCTAAAAAAAGGTGGTGCACAATACAAAAATGACTGTTAAAAAAAAGAAACCTTACCTGCCTCCTTCTCTCCCCAGAAAAATTACAAAGTATCGAAATGTAAATAATTCCTCGGGCTATATCCCCTATCTTTATACAAAATCGAATATCTTATCGTTTCAAAAAGATAATATTATTATTGTTCACGAACAGGATGGAAGCAGCGGATACGAAGAGTAAATTCTTTCAGCAAAACAGAACTCTCACTTACGAAAGCGGGAATCTTGGAAATAAGATAAACCAGGCACAGCATTCTACCTGGTTTAATTTATTTTATTTCATAGATCTATATATTGCAGAATTAGCTGTCTTGGATAGGGAAACTCTGAGGGGCGTTAGGAGTAAAAGTTTGCTGCTGCTGTTGGCTATGCTGATGATGTTGTTGCTGTTGTTGCTGTTGTTGCTGCTGCTGCTGTTGTTGTTGCTGTTGTTGCTGCTCGTTTACGGGAAGGCGCCTGCCGGTTAGTTTCTTCGGAAAACGGACCATTAAAAGCCCATTTTTCACATCGGCAGCAGCCTGTTCTGAATTCACATCCTGTGGAATCGTTAAACTTCGGGAATATTTTTGGTAATATGGACGCTCACGATATAAATAATTCAACTCGCCAGGCCCAAAGCCCATATTAATTTGTCCGTTAACATAAAGCGAGTTTTCTGCGATTTCAACGTTTACTGCATTTTGCTCCACTCCTGGAACATCAAAGATATAGATCACTTCATCCTGCGTCTCAACAACATCAACTTTTGGGAGAAACTGCATTCCCTCTAAGGGATTTCCTGCCTGAATTCCTGAAGAGCCTTGTATATCCGGGGCAAAACCCATTACATTTGAAGAATACCCCTGAGTGTAGTGATACATTTTGTCACCTCTTAACATAAAAGTAAGGTGAAAGCAGGAGAATAATATTATTTGTTAACCAGTAGCATTCACTTTGACTCTCCGCCTTGCCGAAAGATCTGATTTTGGCAAACGGCACTCAAGAATACCGTTTGTATAGCTAATATCAAGGTGCTCAGATCTTACATTTGTCGGTAAAGCAACAGTTCTGTGCAAGCTGCTGCTAATGCCACCCATATGAGCCATGGCAGAAATACTTAACGAATCATCAGTTACTGTAACATAGATATTGTTGGGATCTACGTTGGGGAGATCTGCCGTTACAATAACATCATTATTTGTTTCCGCAAGTTCAACCCTGGGCTGGGTAAAACCGGCTGCTGATCTTATTCCCGTTGATAAACCATACTGCATTTGTTGGTGCATCTGCTGATACATTTGCTGGTCCATTTGCTGGTGCATCAGCTGATGCATTTGGGGATCCAGTTGTGCAGATTGCCCACTGATCATAGGGTTAATCGGTTGCTGCATATTCCAGTTAGGGTTAAAACCATAGCTGATGCCTCCCTGCGGCATTACACCAGTTTGAATGTTTCCTGCAGGGGAAAACATATAGGGCTGGCTGTATCCCATGGAAGGAATACTTACCGGACTTGACTGCATAGGCATATTAAAAGCCTGAGCTGACGGAATAGCCTGGTACGGAAGAAACGATTGAGCGGCAAAGTATTGCTGCGGAGCGAAACCGCTGCTTTGCCATGGATTCATAGCTGTTGTATACATATTTGTTACCTCCTAAAGTTAGCCATTCTCCTGCTTTCACCATTCTCATTTTGTCCCAAAACAAGGAAAATATACAGCCCGCCAAAAAAAGAAACTGGCCGCTGAAGGCCAGTTTCTTTTTTAGACTTTTTTTTAGATTGTAAAGGGGAAGCGTTCTAAGTTAAAGTTTCCTACACCCATCTCTACTTTAAAATCAATACGTGAGGGTGCAGTATCATAGTCGGGTGAGACATAGGTATCGTTGATTATGAGCCCATCTATATCTTTTAGATTAGTGCTGGCCAAGGCTCCTTTTATTTCGATTCTTATTCCCGTATTATCCGGCACCTGAACCTTCAGGTTGGAGGCGCCCGCCTTTATCAATACGGAGACCTGTTCCCCGTTTTCGCCGAATTTCATCGTAAGATCACCGGCACCGAGTTTCACTTCCACATCCTGAAGCGGAATCCCATGGAGCTGCAGGTCTCCTTCCACTGCACCGGCTTCAAGGGAAATATCCCACAGTAATTCATGGGAAAGCTTCATATTCCAGTTATTCATCGCTCCTCTGCGAATGCCCCAGGTAAAATTATCGGGCTGGCGCAGATGTAATGTGAGCTTTTTATTCTGTTCATTGACTGAGGAAACTGCACCCCCGGGGCCTCTAAAATCACCTTCAAACCATGAATTTGGTGAAGGCCCTAAATACAATTTCCCACCACCAAATTTAACATCCAGCTCTCCCGAAGAGAGCTCGGCATAATCTGATCGGTCAACTTTAAGGTAGGTTTCTCCGTTCATGATCTGATTTTGCTGAGGAGTAACAAAGGCAAGGGCGATAACTCCGCCCGTAAGAACAATGATTAAGGCAAATGCCAACCAACGGGGGATTCTACCCCTCCAGAAAAAGCTCATCCCAATGATGATAAGAAGTATAGGCCAGAAATTAAAAATCTGCCTGATAAACCCCAGGGAAATATAACCAAGATTGTTCAAAAAAAGCCAAGTGCCTACGAGGATAAGAATAAGTCCCATGATAAAAGTACTTATCGCCACCACCCTGCCCCCTTCCGATCACGGATTAACAAGAAAACACCTAAAATGATGAGCAGCACCGGCCAAAAACTGTGGAAAAAGATCCCCAGAAACTGGCGCGCCAAAAATATAATTCCAAAACCGATCAGGAAGAGGCCAAAGATCCGCTGTCTTCTGGCCCTGACCTGCTCTGTTCCCTGTCCTGAGGTCGTTTTTTCGGTTTCCTCAATTACACTCTCTGGTTCTGTTTCCATTTCATGATTTTGAGAATATATGTTTTCCTTTCTATTAACAATCGAATCTCTTTCAGGGATAACAATCCAGGCGATAATATACGCCAGAATACCGCCACCGGCAAACCCAGCCACCACCCACAGCAAACGCACAAGAACAACATCCACATCGAAATATTCGGCTAAACCACCTGCTACACCGGCAATAACCTTATTGCTATGAGAGCGATATACCCGATTATTCAAAATAATTCCCCCTTATGTTGGGCTGCATAAGACTTCTTTTTAAAAGATTCTATGCAGAGATATGTTTTTCCTGCAGAAAAGCTTTTTCCTCTATTTCGGCCAATTTGTCACTAAATATTGTTACCTGCATCTTATAAATACATCTGTTACCATTTTCAGGAACCGGTTTTATGCTATAATAAGTGTTGGGGTGAACGAATAAAATGTTTAAAACAATTCTTTTTGACCTTGATGGCACACTGCTGGACATCGATATGGATGTCTTCATTCCCAAATACTTTAAAATGATCTCAGCTAAATTCTCACATCTAATAGAGCCTCATGTTTTCATTGAGCATCTTCTCTATTGCACCAGGTTGATGATCGCTGACAAAGACCCGCAAAAAACCAATGAAGAAGTATTTATGAACGATTTCATTCCCCGTATAGGAATCTCCAGGGAAGAGCTACAACCTCTGTTAATTGATTTTTATACCAATGATTTTGGACAGCTTAATACATACACCCGACGTGAACCATTGGCACGTAAAATCATGGATTGGGCATTTTTCAAAGGCTATGAGGTGGTAATCGCCACTAATCCGGTCTTTCCCCATCTTGCCATCGGGCATCGGCTTCACTGGGCCGGGATTGAGGATTATTCCTACAGCCTGATTACAACATATGAAAATATGCACTTTTGCAAACCCCACCTGGAATACTATGAAGAGATCTTATCAATCCTGGGAAGAAAACCTGAAGAATGCCTCATGATGGGAAATGACGTTGAAGAGGATCTTTCTGCGGGCACCGCAGGGATAAAAACTTATTTAGTGGAAAATTTCATCTTAAACAAAAGAGAAGATTCCCCACCCCCTGCAGATTATTTTGGTTATCTGGATGATTTCTACAGGTTTATGCAAGGGTGGCAGCAGCCGATTACTAAGAGATGATTTATTTAGGGTAACAAGCGAGACAAGCTCTACCACGTATGGAGCAGTTTTATCTTAAAAGAGAGAAGGAAAAAGAGGAAAATGAACCTGCACGAAATAATACTAATCGGATTTGTAGCTGGAACGATTGGAACAGGAATGGGAGCAATATTGTCTTTTACGATTTCAAAACCATCCGACAAGGTTTTGGGCGCCATGTTGGGACTGTCAGCAGGTATTATGCTTTCAATTATTTTTATGGAACTTCTCACAGAATCAATAGCTTCCAGCTTTAATTATACAGTTATAGGGCTGCTATTGGGCATTACAGCTTTTGTTTTCCTTGACAACCACTTTCCCCATAAGCATTTTGTAACTGAAGAGGTAAGACAAGGACGCTACCTTAAGAAAGGCATCTTAATTGCAACAGGTATCGGCCTGCATAATTTGTCCGAAGGCGTTGCCATAGGCGCCGGGTTTGCTGCATCCAAAAACATGGGTATCACTCTTGCTCTTTTGATTGCCATGCATAATATTCCGGAAGGATTGGCCGTGGCAATCCCCCTAAATATCGGCGGCCTCAGCCGCTTCAGATCCCTGGGAATTACGCTATTGGCAGGTCTGCCAATGGGAGTGGGCGCGTTATTTGGAGCGATTGTGGGAAATATATCCATTTCATTTTTAAGCTTGTCGCTTGGATTAGCTGCGGGAGCAATGCTCTATATTGTGTGCGATGAACTTATTCCCGATGTCTATCAAATCACAAATGCCCATATTGCTATTTGGGGCATAACCGGAGGTATTTTACTCGGTATGACGTTGGTCTATTTTCTGTAAAGCATATGTCTCCTCAAGATCCGTTAATTCCACCCATCGCTCAAGAGCTGTATCAAGTTCCCCTTGAATTGTTTTTTGTTTTTGTATCAAATCCTCCAGTGCAAGGTAATCACTGCCAGACTGCTCCATTTTTCCCCGGATTTCCTCTGCCTGTTCTTCAAGCTTGGGAATAACTTCATTAAGTTCATCTAGTTCCTTCTGCTCACGATAGGAAAGTTTCTTTGTTGTCTTCTTTTTTCCACCGGCAGTATTGACAAACTGCCCCTTAGGACCTTCTTTTATCCCGCTTTTCCCACCACTAACCTGCTCAGCCTCTTTTTCTTCTCTCTCTTTTATTTCTCTGTAAAGAGAATAATTGCCGGGATACTCTTTGATGCCGCCTTCTCCATCCAAAACAAGCAGGCGTTCCACTGTCCGGTCCAGGAAATAGCGGTCGTGAGAGATTACTACAACTGCCCCCCGAAAGTTTTCCAGGTAATCTTCCAGAATGGACAGCGTCTGAATATCAAGATCATTAGTAGGTTCATCCAGGAATAATACATTTGGCTCACCCATTAAGGTACGCAGAAGGTAGAGACGCTTTTTCTCACCCCCTGAGAGCAAACCCACAGGTGCCCACTGGACTTTGGGGGGGAATAAAAAAAGATCCAACATCTGAGAGGCAGTAACTTTTCTGCCGTCTGCAGTTGGCATTACTTCAGCAATTTCCTTAATGTAATCAATAACCCGCTGCTCCTCATTCATCTCACAGCTCTCCTGGTCATAATATCCCAGGCGGACTGTCTCACCCACTTTCACCTGCCCGCTGTCAGGTTCCACCAACCCCGCCATAACATTAAGCAGCGTAGTCTTCCCGCTTCCGTTAGGCCCGATAATACCGAGACGTTCATCGGGGGAAAGGATAAAGCTATAATTATCAAAAAGTTTCTTTGCCTCGTAGCTCTTAGCGACTCCTTCCAGTTCAAAGACTTTTTTACCCAACCGTCGGGAGCCCAGGGAAAGATTTAACCCCTCTCCGGAAACCTTATGCTGGTCAACCTCTTTTTGTAGCGTATGAACACGCTCAACTCGTGCCTTTTGTCTCGTCCGACGAGCCTTAACCCCCTGTCTGAGCCACGCTAATTCCCGTCGTAATATGCTTTGACGTTTTTCTTCCAGCCTGCCCCACGTTTCTTCCCGCTGGGCCTTAGCCTCAAGAAAATCGCCGTAACTGCCGCTGCAGCTGAAGATTTTCCCCCGCTCAAGCTCGATAATTCTCGTCACAACACGCTCTAAAAAATATCTGTCGTGAGTAACCATCAGCAGGGCACCGGGCTCGTTGGCCAGATAATTCTCCAGCCAGAGCAGAGTATCGTTGTCCACGTGATTAGTGGGCTCATCCAGAAGGAGAAGATCTGCACGGTTAATTAAAGCAGAGGCCAGGGAAATCCTTTTACGCTCTCCTCCGGAGAGTTCGTTCAAAGAACTGGAAAAGGAATGAATCCCCAGGCGGGTCAGAATTGCCTTAGCAGCACTCTCAGCGCTCCAGGCATCTTCCTCATCAATTTTTTTTATGAGCCCCTGCAGTTGGAGATGAAGTGCTTGATTAGAAGGCAGCTTCTCAATTTTAGCCAGCAATTGCTCATATTCGTAAAAAAGGCGTAATTTTTCCGGCCCGTTCTTAAATACATATTCAAGTATAGTAAAATCACCTTCGAATTGAGGATTCTGAGAAAGATAGCGGATCTGTTTCCGCCCTCCGGTTGTCACCCGGCCCAGATCCGGTTTCTCCAAACCTGCAATAATTTTCAGCAGCGTGGATTTTCCGACCCCGTTAACTCCAACCAGCCCTACTTTCTCTCCTTCCTCCATGCTGAAAGAGATATCTTCAAATAAAACCTTATCGGGATAAGATTTTGATACTGCTTCCAGCGAAAAAATATTCAACGGCTTTTCCCCCCTGGGTCATTATAATAAAGCTAGCTGTTTCAGTTACTACTCCTGAAATTCACCGTTGGCCCATTTTCCGCTTTTTGTTGAACCGTCAGGATATGTCTCAGTACCTTCCCCGTGCATAAAACCCTCGTTCCATTCACCAACATATTTTATAGAATCAGGTAGTACCATCGTCCCTCTGCCATGCATTTTTCCAGCTTTGAACTCACCCGTATAAATGGCTCCATTAGGCCAAGCCAAAGAGCCCTCTCCACTCCAGAGCCCCCCCTCAAACCTGCCCACATATTTCTTCCCGTCGGGCCATGTCATCACACCTTCGGTCTCTTCGCCATTTTCCCATTCGCCAACATATTCCGCACCGTCAGGAAATGTCATCTTACCCTTTCCATGAGCCCTGTCGTTAAAAAATTCACCTTCATATTTCTCCCCACCAGGCCATGTGTGAGTTCCCTGACCGTGCATTCTGCCATGTTTCCATTCACCATCATATTTTCTTCCGTCAGGCGATTCAAAAGTTCCCCGGCCATTTAAAATATCATTCTCAAAATCACCCTCATATTTTCTTCCATCAGGTAATAGCATCGTGCCCTGCCCGTCCATCCTATCGTCCTTAAATTCGCCGCTATAGTTCATCCCGCTTGGGTCGACATAGGCACCCGCCCCATCCCGTTTACCTTCTTTATATTCCCCTTCATACCTGCTACCGTCCGGGTGTGTTTCTAATCCCCGTCCATGCGGGAGTCCGTCTTTCATCTCCCCAACATACGTATAACCTTCAGCAGTTGTCATCTTTATATGCCCGTTGGGAAGCCCATCTTTAAATTCACCGGTAATTATTGTTCCATCAGGAAATGTCAATGATTTTTGTTCCAACATTTTTCCTCCTCGCTTCCCTCTTTTTTTCTGTCACCCCAAGTATACTAATTCCACAGCTAAACGTCCCAATCCTTTTATGAGAGGATAACTGAAAAATCGCAGCTTCTGCCGCGATCTATGAAATCCAGATACTGATTACAGCGCTTTTAAATGCCGATTACGGTAATAACAATATCCCTATTTTCCCGTGGGCCATCAAATTCACACATAAAAATGTTCTGCCAGGTGGAAAGGCCTATTTTCCCATCAATAACCGGGATTGTCTCACTGGGGCTGATCAAGCCCGACTTCAGATGTGCATCACCATTTCCATCCTGCCGGTCATGTTCCCAAACTCCCTGGGGGATAAGCTTTTGAAGGAAGGCAACAACATCACTTTGTACACTTTCATCCCAATTTTCCTGAATCATAATTGCTGCGGTCGCTCCGCAGACATATACGTTCACCAGTCCGCTTTTAATCTTTGATTCATCCACCACTTTTTTAACCTCTGAGGTGATATCATAGAGTGCCTCACGACTGTGCGTTTTGACTTTAATTATCGCCTGCATATTATTTAGTACCTTCTTCCCGTGATACTAGAACAACTTAAAAATCCACAAAGGTGGGATTAGCAGAAATGGGCTTTTTTATAATGAGCGAGAGAACAACGGAAACAAGGCCAACAGCCCCCAGCAGCATAAACATCGGGGAAAAGTCACCATGAAGCTCAAAAAGGTAACCTGCAAGCAGGGGGAAAAGACCTCCAATCCCTAACCCTGTAAAGATTAACCCAAAGTTTAACCCAAAATTCGACTCACCGAAAAAACTGACAGCAGTGGCCGGGAAAAGACTGTATAAACCACCGTAGGTCAAGCCCAAAACACAAATAGCAGCTCCCATCATGAGAGGAGATTGAATGATTAGAGTAAAAAACATGGTTATCGTGGTAGTGCTGAAAACAATTACCATCGCCCGACGCCTACCAACGAGATCGGATAAGAAGCCCACCGCCAACCTGCCTGCTGCATTAAAAAAAGCAAAAAGCGCAACCATAATATAACCTTCTTGAAAAGATGTATGCACCTCTACAATACGATTCATATGCGTTACAAAGGTAAGGCCCGTACCGGTCATAAAACAAAACATGATCCATAACATGTAAAACTGGGGGAATTTAAAAATACGGTACCACAGCTCTACTTCTACCTTTTGAGATTTATCAGGATTCGTGTCTGGAGGATTGTTTACAAACTGGCCTAAAACAATAACACCTGCCAGTAAAACGAGACCGATAATCAGGAAAGCCCTTCCTACCCCCCCTCCCACGAGAAGATTTACCGTAGGAGCCATTACAAAAGCGGAAAGCCCTGCACCCGTGACAACAAGACCTGTCACCAAGCCTTTCCTATGAACAGGAAACCATTTTAACGCTGCCGGAGTAACTGAAGCATAGCAGCAGGCAAACCCTATCCCGTATAATAGTCCCCAGATTATGGAAACACCATACGGCGTCAAAAAAATTGAACTAAGGATAAAAGCTCCACCCAGAAAAAAACTGCCCACGACTATAACCGTGCGAGGGCCCAACTGATCCTGAATCCTTCCGGTTATAACCATGATAAAGGCATAGCAGAAAATAAATACCGTATAGGGCAGGGCAGCCTGAGCCTGAGACCATCCGAACTCACGGACAAGCCCACTGGCAAAAATACTCCAAGTGTAGGAAATACCCATTAAAAAATTAATACTTGTTCCAGCGATAGCTACCTTCCATCCTTTATACAACGACAATTCGGTTTCTCCTTTCAGACAGCGCTTCCATATGAAAAGCCACCTTTGCATGGAAGAACATCTCATTCTACCATAAAAAGGCGGCTGAGTGAATGAATTATTAAACAATTGTAAAATACTTTTCTAAATTATCTCCTTAAAGGCGTTCATCTATTTCCGGGCTCTCTGATTCAAGAAATTGTTCACTGCAGAAAGGACATATTAACTTATACTTGGAATGCCTGAGTTCATAATCACAACAAAACCGATCTGCACACTTTGGGCACTCGACCCAAAAAATTCTTTCCATTTCAAGACCTCCTTCATCACGAGTACTTTTATTGGTTAATCCACTCATCTAACTTTATCCGCTGCATGGCACTTTCAGGTACATTAAGGAGTTGGGGGAAGGCTCTGTCAAGGGGCTTGGTTGCATCAATGATAACTTTGTTATGGCCCATTGCGGTGGTAAACATTGAATAAACATTGTCCACCATTGTGATATCCCGTTTTGGATCTACCATGGCTAACATGGCCCAGACCACTTCTTTTTCATTAAAGACATCTAT
>JAUSPO010000131.1 GCA_030656575.1 Bacillota bacterium | reverse complement strand
TTTCTAGTTCGTACCAGGGATACGTTTATCTTCCCTGAACTGGATGACTTTGGCCTTTCCGGAACCAGTTACGGCTACATACATATAAACCTCCAGGGGAACAAGATTGCTCCTGGAACTATTATATCAAAAGTGGTAGGCTTTGACAAGGTAAAAACAGGACATATCAGGACAAATTATATTTATTTTTATTGCAAAGAAAAACCCGTAAACCGCCTGTTTCCAAGCGTTTCGGGCTTTTGAGAAGTGGTTTATTTGATGAGCTTTATCTCATAAAGTCAGGAGTATCCCATTCATACCGAAATTTGCAGGAGCCGTAGTGAAATAAACTGTGTTATTCACACACATCCACCCTTCGCTACAGCTTTCGCTGCTTCAGATCGTAAATTGCATCCGGTCAGCCACGAGGGTGTGCTTTTTTTCAGACCTACCTGTCTTTACCGATACTACCGAGTTAATTGTTCAACTGGCTCAGGTGTTGATTCCATTCCCCCATGTCGGTTAATTCCAACGAAAAGTGTCGGCTGTTAACATTGTGGAAAAAAGGTACCAGCGAAGGGGTTCTCCGCTGGTACAAACAACCTGAAACGCTCAAATTTACCCCTAAAACGGCACATCCCTTAACACTGACCAGCCAATATCAGTCTCACCTTCACACTCATCAGCAAGGGCGTCCCTGTCCTCATAAGCATAAAACACCAACTCATCGATCAAATGATCCAGCGTATCATCATCGAACGCAAAAACAAATGTGTCACCACTTTGTCCCACAAGACAAAGCTGAACATACGGACCTAAACGCTGTACCCTAATCTCGCCGGTAATGCTGGGGCAAAAAATAATATTCATCCTACAAGACCTCCTGGCTTTTAATTTATGACACCTCCGTCAAGATACGCTCCAGGCTCTCCCCATCGATCAACTCCTGCCCTCTGGCAGCTGCATCAAGCAGGCAACCCTTACAGAGAATATTAATCATTGCCGGTATACCCTTGGACCGTTCCTGAATTCTCTTCATCACATCATCGGGGAAAAGGGGTCTGGTACACCCTGCCACTTTAAGCTGATGATAAATATACACCTTCGTCTCTTCAAGGCTCATCCCCGCAAGATGGAAACTGGTATCCACCCGCCGCCAGATCGGGGTCATATGTAGCGTACGCAAGGTGGAGCGAAACTCTGTCTGACCGGCAAGGATCAGCGCCATGGGCGAAAAAGAATCTTCTTTGAAATTGAGGATAAACCTTAATTCCTGCAGCATGGATAACTCCAGCGTCTGCGCCTCATCTATGGCAATAATACACGTCAGGCCCTTGGCCTCATAAAAGTCGCTCACAATCTCCTTAAACTGCTTTTTGAGTTTGGGCAACTGCCCCTGCGGCTGTACAGCAAGGCCGTACAGTGCCGAGCTGTAGAAATTACGCGGGCTTAGATTGGAATCGGCAAGATAGACAAAGAAATATTTATGCGGATCAACCTTGTTCCTTAACAACCGCAGGAGGGTAGACTTACCGGCACCCACCTCCCCGGTGATAATAGCCAGCATCCGTCTTTGACAACTGTACTGCAGGCGGGCCAGCCCTTCAGCAAACTGCTTTGATTCATAAAGGCTGCTGCCGGCAATATCCCGTTCAAAAGGAGCACTAATCATCCCAAAATGCTTAAGAAACATAACCTTCACTCCTCAAGCTCAGCATAAGCCAGTCCCTGCCGGTCCTTTTGCTTTAAAAGCTCTAAATAATTAATCCCTGTCTGTGTCGGCTCAGTTATGGTTTCTTTCACTGCACCGTGCTCCACATGTTCAGGTACTGCCAAAAGATAAGCATCACTGTAGCGCTGATTGTCACGGTATACCTGTACAGTACCCGGCTCGAAAGGATCATAACGTACGCTAATCCTGCTTCTGGCCAGTTCCAGCGGTGCCTGGTATTCTGCACCCTGCAGGCGAAAGACGCCGGTCTTGTCCACCGTCCTTTGCTCTTCCACCAAAAAAGCATCAACCAGCGTGGCCAAGTCGACCTGTCTTAAGGGATAAGGATCCTCCTCAAAGCTAAGCATGGGCTTTTGCTTGGTCGCAGAATGAACCTTTTCATGATAATGCTGCCGCAGCCAGATAAAGAAGTATTCATTGATTTCTCCAACGGACATAGTCCTTTCCCTTAGCATCGTCTCCATCTCAGGCAGATAACTTTTTTGAACAGAAGAGAAAAACCGCTCAACCTTACCACGGCCCTGAGGTTTGTACGGACGTGTGTGGGACAGGTTAATGCCCAGACGGCCACAGATGCGCTGCAGATGATGGGAAGAATAGATAGAGCCATTGTCACAATAGGCAGAATCTGGAATCCCAAACTTCATAATTGCCTTTTTCAGGCAGTCTTCAAGAGCATAAGTCTTCTCCTCTGTATAGAGCTGGCCGTGGGTTACAATTCTGCTCGCTTCATCAAGCCAGACAATAAGATAGAGTTTAATTTTCCGTTTTGGATTGGTTGGATCAGGGATATGCAGGAGGTGACAAACGTCGCCCTGCCACCGCTGGTTACGGTGTTTGGGTGCGAAACGCTGGTATGCTTTGGCTTCTTTTTTGCCCAGCTCTTTGGTAAGGCCCAGCCGGTCAAAGTGGTCATAGAGGGTGCTGCGTTTTAGCAAACCTTGTGGTACTTTACCCGAGAGTTCCAGCATTTCAATGATCTGGGTGACGGGCCTTTTCAGATTCTCCTGTTTCAGGGAGATCGCCAGGTCAAGGTACTCCTTTGGGATCCTTGTTGTGCTCGTATGAGTCTTTGGCATCAGTGCATCATAACCTCCTTCACGGTACTTTTTCAGGTAACGCTCGATGGTACGGGGACTGACCCTGGTTTTCCTGCTGCCGGGGATTTGATAGATTTTAGCAGCAGCCTGGCGGATCAGTTCGGTGGACTCCCCGAAGTAGAGACTACTTTGGCAGACGATGGGCGAAATGAGCTGGTAACGGAAATTGGCAATTTGTTCTGCCTTGTTTCGCTCCATGGACATCACCTCCATAGTGCTATTATCTACTACAGATATTGGGGTTGCCATGGCGGTTTATGTTGGTTCGGGTCAAATTCGGCCCGGGCCGGGGTGGCACAGGGCCGGGGGCTTGGCAGATGGGGTCGTGCCGGAAAGTTTTGCGGCAGTTTCTGCAGGTTTGACGGGAGTGCACCGGAAAGGTTAGGGCATGACAAATTATCCGGTGACAGAAGCACCGGTAGGGTTGGCGAGTTGTTCCATTATTTGCAAAACAGGTAGGGGTTAAGGATGTTGAGCCAGGCGAAGTGGCAATACATGAATTTGGGTGAAAATGTGGCCCGGCAGCGACCGATTAATTCCAGGATCTTGCGGCCCCGTTCACGCCAGGTATCAAAGTTGCCGCGGGCCCAGTCGGCCAGCTGGGGCGTTTGGGCAAGCATAGCGCTTAAGGCCTGCAGCATCACACCGGCTTTGGCTCGAAAAATACGCCACCAGCGGGCAATGGTGGTAGGATCCACAGCTAAAAATTCGGCCAGTTCTTCGATGGTATGTAAGTTGTGGCTGATACCCATAATGGCCGCTTCCCTGACTACGTCCAGGACCCGGGCAAAGGGGATAATGAAGCATGGCAGGAGGGCGTGTGTTACATGGCAGTGTTCACAGTATACCCTCTGGATGTAAAAAGGACCGAGCAGGCGCGGTGTTACACGGGGATAGGAGCTATGACGCCAAAAAGGTCTTTGACAAATAAGGCATATACCTACCCACTGGAGAAGGGCTGCGTAATATGATTCTTTAAGACTCTTGACGGATCCGCTTCGTACGTTTATGCTTATCATGAGAAGAGCGTAAGCCTTCTTTCGGAAGGGTGAGGGTATTCCTGTCGAGGGGAGAGGCCTCACCCTTCCTGTTTTATTTTTGTTGCCTTCAGAAGTCCATATTCTTCCTCTTAATGCAGATCCCTTTTAAAACAACTGATAAGGCATAAAAAAACCGCCTCCCGGCGGGCATTCTATCCAATACTACTTCTATATTCTCAGATTACCGACTTGTAAAGCCGGAATATCACCCTTTTATGGTGACAGACTCAGCTGGATTCAACACTCAGGGAAAAGCAATCGCCACAAAGCTGGGTGGGCATACAGCAATGCTCATGCAAAATCACGGGGTAGTAGTCGTGGGAGAAACTATAGAGGAGGCCACCATTTATGCAGTCCTTCTGGAAAAGGCCGCTAAAATGCAATTTTATACTGAACTATTGGGGACTTATCACTGGACTTCCGAAATGGAGGTTAATCGTAAAAAAGAACAAATTTATCATTACGAAAACATTAAAAACTTTTGGAACTACTTTGTCAAGAAAGTAAAAAGAAAATATGGCGAAAGATACTTCTAATTTATAAAAAATAGTCTCAAGGTATTATACAGAGTAAGATACATCAAGAGGGAAAAAAAAGATGATTAAATTAAACTTTCCAGGTATCTTCTAATTGCTACATTTTTACAGGATTCTTTAGCCCTTCTTTTCTTTTAGTCCTGTTTTTCTTACCCTTTTTTCCAGTTAGCGTTGGTTTTACTGTTTTTGTCTTTCCAGTGGACTCATTGATAAGCAGATGGAACTTAAAAGACTATCTGTAGTATCTCAACTGCTTGTATAGCCGGCAGCCTTCCCCGTTATATGCGCAGCTTGCTCAGAATCAACCTGATTATCCTAGATGAAGTTGGCTATCTGACTCTGGATAAAACAGCTTCGGACCATCTTTTCCAGTTAGTGAGCAGAACCTATGAAAATGTATCGATGATCATAACCAGTAACCTGGATTTTAGTGACTGGGGCACCTTATTCGCTAGCCCCAGTACAGCTGCAGCAGTGCTTGAATGTCTACTCCATCATGCTCACGTTATTGCACTACGTGGTGAAAGCTACCGGATACGAAGTCGTTTGGTACCACCACAGAAAAATCCTGCCGGTGATCATGAGTGATAGGGAAGCTATTTGGCATCCCAAACATAACACAAGGCTGTGGATATGCCGCAGTTCGTGGAGTCGGGGGGGG
>JAUSPO010000128.1 GCA_030656575.1 Bacillota bacterium | reverse complement strand
ATTAGAAACAGCGGCTCTTTATTGCAGTCTGCAGTTATAGGGTTTCTCGACATTGCGTGATCAAAAAGGCTAACTATATCGGTCGATGCGGAAGAATCTTATACTGTGCAATTGGTAAAATTAGTTATGCGGAATATGAGTGAGAATATGCTTCGAGTAATTTTACTCACATTAAAAAAAAAATTTTCCGAAATTATTTATTTTATCCAAAATCCTTTTTTTCTCTTTTTAAATAATTTACTTAATTCCCAATATTGACATTCAATATATAATCTTATAAAATCAAAAACAAAAGTATTTTATTGAAGATTTTAATTATTATTGAAATCTTTTGTTTAGTCACCTTTCATAATTCTGAAGGTTAAAAATGTACAATAATAATACTTTAAACACTACAGAGCAAAATGTAAAAATTCCTTATGAATAGGAGGCGAGAAAAAAATTTACTTAAAAGGGGGGTATATAGCCTCCCTATCTATTTCAACTCCTTGGTTAAGGTATTATGATAGTCCTTTTTAAAAGAGTCTTTATTAAAAATATGTTGAAGGAAGGAGATGTTATTAAATGATAGGCATGGAAGACCCTTGGATTGCATTGGTCTGGTGGTTATGCGTACTCTCTGCTATTGGTGGGGCTATTTATGGTGTTATCAACTGGAACCATGAAGAAAAAATAAAAATAAAAACAGGTAAAGGGGTGAACAAAAAATGAATATGGGACTGCTGGCAGTAATTATTATATTATACTTGGCAACACTTTCCTACCTTGCATACTTAGGCTACAGGCAGACACAGTCAGCGGAAGATTATCTGGTAGCAGGGCGAAGTATTCACCCCGGAATCATGGCTCTTTCTTACGGAGCAACCTTTATCAGCACCTCGGCAATCGTAGGATTTGGTGGAGTAGCAGGTGTTTTTGGTTTTGGACTCTTATGGCTTACATTTTTAAATATTTTTCTTGGGATTATTATTGCTTTTGCTGTCTTTGGGATTCGCATTCGGAAACTGGGCGTCTCTCTTGGTTCATCGACTTTCCCTGAACTTCTTGGAAAGCGCTATAAGTCTCGTTTTATTACCTTTTTTTCAGGACTGATGATTTTTGTCTTTATGCCTGCATATACCAGCATCATCCTCATTGGCGGGGCCCGTTTTATGGAAGAAACTCTATACATGGATTACAATATTGCATTATTTGTCCTTGCCATAATTATTGGTGCATATGTTGTAACAGGCGGCCTCAAAGCCGTAATGTACACAGATGCTTTATGCGCTGCAATCATGTTTATTGGAATGGCAATTCTTTTATTTAGCGCATACAGTGCCGTCGGAGGTGTTTCCGCAGGCCATGCAGGACTTAGTGCCATAAAAGATATGGTGCCTGATGGGATGCGAGCTGCAGGGCACAGGGGATGGACATCCATGCCTGAATCAGGTTCCCCTTATTGGTGGACTATGGTAAGCACAATCGTCATGGGTGTGGGTATCGGAGTGCTGGCCCAGCCGCAGTTGACGATGCGCTTTATGACCGTACAAAAGACAAGTTCACTATACCGGGCCATTACTGTTGGCAGCATTTTTATCTTTTTTATGACAGGGACTGCTTTTATGGTTGGCCCCCTCAGTAATCTCTTCTTTGCAAACAGCAAAGGCATGATTTCTATCGCCGCTGCTGGTGGAAACACAGACCTGGTCATTCCCGCCTTTATAAACGCAATCATGCCAACGTGGTTCGTCTATATCTTTATGCTTGCTCTTATTTCAGCAGCCGTCTCAACCACAAGCTCCCTAATTCACGTCCAGGGTGCTGCGTGGGGCAGGGACATAGTGCAGACCTGGAGGGAATGGAAACCCCGCCCTGATGGGGTTGACAGTTCAGTTACCTTCATAGTTCGGCTGGGTGTATTAATTGGTGTAATCTTAGCTATCATAGTGGCTTATCTTATGCCCATAAGTATCGTTGCCAGGGCTACGGCTTTCTGGTTCGGAATTTGTGCATGCGGCTTCCTTCCTGTGTTAATAGGTTCATTATACTGGAAGAGAGCAACAAGAACAGGTGCCATTTGGAGTATTGTGAGCGGTTATGCTGTTGCAATTTTCGGGTTTGTTTTTATGCATATCGCTGAATCACAACCTTTCGGAATCGCCCAGGCTATATTTGGAAGGCCAGCCCTCTTTGCTTTCCCCTGGACCCACGTCGATCCACTCTTTTACGCTTTGCCTGTTTCAGCTATCGTATTTATTGTGGTAAGTCTCTTAACCTCTCCCCTTGAAAAGGAGCATATTGATAACTGCTTCCATGATTTTTAAAGTTGATAATTTATATAACTCTTTTTCTGAACCGCTCTGGCATGAGCGGTTCTTTTGTTAAGGGTGAGAATACTTTTAAATCATTAATTATTAAAAAATATTTTTGTAGGAAGGGAAAATACTGATTAATGTAGAATATTACTATTGTAGTACGGGAACCTCTATCGCCAAAATGGTGGAGGTATCTTTATGTAATCTATCGCAATCTATACAAAGGAGGGGTTAGGTAATGACTGTTAGTAAATGGATGCATGTAGGAACAGTTCTCAAAATGAATGCTCTTAATTATCCTAACAAGCTTGGCTGTCAGGATATATTTAAGAGCTTCACCTTTAAAGAATGGAACGAGAGATCGTGCAGGTTTTCTAATGGGTTAAAAGAAAAAGGTGTGGGCTATGGAGATCGTATCGCCATTATTGCCTATAATCGTGTTGAATGGATGGAAATCTATGCAGGATGTGCAAAAGGTGGACAAATTATTGTCCCGATAATGTTCCGCCTGGCTCCCATAGATATTGAGTATATTCTTAACCACTCGGGCTGCAAGGTGTTTATTGTTGAAGAACCTTTCATCGATGCAGTTAACAGTATAAGAAAAGGGCTGACAACTGTTCCGGCTGATAATTTTATTTACATGGGTGAAGGAAGCGCACCTGATGGATACGTTCATTACGAAGAGTTCCTTGCTGGTTCCAGCTCTGCTGAACCTGATGTAATGGTTGATGCTAAAGATACTTGGACTATAATGTATACTTCGGGTACAACAGGGAAGCCCAAAGGAGTTATGCGAAACCACGAATGTTATCTTGGCCAGTATTTTTTAAGCAACATAAATATGGGAGTCAGGCCGACGGATAAACCCATGCTCGTAATGCCCATGTGCCATGTTAACTCCATCTACTACTCCTTCCCATATACCTACATATCCGCACCGGTGATGGTATATAACATGGTAAGCTTTGATGCAGAAGACCTGTTAAAAACAATCTCAGACTTCAAAATTACTTTTACCTCTCTTGTTCCCACTCATTATATTATGCTTCTTTCGTTAGCTGATGAAATCAAGAATAAATTTGATGTAAGCAGCATTAGACAGCTTCTCATTTCCTCTGCTCCGGCAAGAAAAGATCTTAAGCTGGCGATCATGGAATATTTCAAATCAGCTGAGCTCTGGGAAGCCTATGGTTCAACAGAGGCTGGATTGATAACTTACCTGAGGCCTGAAGATCAGCTAACCAAGCTGGGCTCAATAGGAAAAGAAATCTTTGGTATTGACCGTATTAGATTGCTGGATGAAGATGGAAATGAAGTTCCGGAAGGGGACGTAGGCGAACTATATACACGCTCACCAGGAACTTTCCAGGAATATTGGAAAGACCCTGAAAAAACTAAGGAAGTTTTCAATGGGGAATGGTGTACTGCCGGAGATATGGGCAGAAGAGACGAAGAAGGTTATTATTACCTGGTTGACAGAAAGAAAAACATGATTATTACCGGGGGAGAAAACGTTTATCCATCCGAAGTAGAAGATGTTATCGGCGCACACCCGGCTGTCAGGGATGTGGCAGTTATTGGAGTCCCTGATGAAAAATGGGGTGAATCCGTTACTGCTATTATTATTCTCCACCAGGAATATAAACCCAGTGATGAGATCACTAAAGAGATATCAGAATTTACCAAAGGAAAAATGGCTGGCTTTAAACGTCCTAAAAACCTGGAATTTATAACTGAAGAGGAAATGCCCAGGACCCCTACAGGAAAGATTTTGCACAGAGTATTGCGGGAACGCTACGGAACATGGAGTGACGCAAGCTGATTTTTTAATAAGTTGTTCTAACTTCATGAAAATTAAAATGCTTACCCCATTTTTCCGGGGTAAGCATTTTTTAACTTCAGGTATTCAGAATTCATTAATCAGGAGTCAGAATGACCAAGACCCTTTTCTCCATTCTGACTCCTGAGCAGTTACATCATGTTTATACCTTTTTAACCTATTTTCATCAATCTCCAGTAGAAATCTCCTTTTTCCCGATGTATTTTTCACGCATGTAAGGTTTATTAATTTTTCCTGTTACGTTTCTAATAACATCGGCAAAAACAATTTTCTCGGGCCACTTATATTTTGCCAGGCCATGCTGTCCGCAAAAATCAACCACTTCTTTCTCGGTCATTGTTTCTCCGGGGTATAACTGTACAATTGCCATGGCAATTTCCACCAATCTTTCATGAGGATAACCGATAATGGCAACATCTGCCACTTTCGGATTCCGGCGCAGCACATCTTCAATTTCCACTGGAAAGATGTTCTCTCCACCCCTGATGATCAGGTCTTTTTTTCTGTCAGCTATATAGATATATCCATCCTCATCCTTCCTGACAAGGTCTCCCGTATAAAGCCAACCATCTTTAATGGCAAGAGCAGTCATTTCAGGATTCTTAAAATACTCTTTCATGTTACGGGGGCCTTTAAGCAAAAGTTCCCCAACATCACCGGTTGGAACATCCACTCCGTTCTCGTCAACAACCCTTGTCTCCACATTGAAGGTGCCTTTACCAATAGAACCGGGCCTGTCGATGACATCTTCATCATACAGATTGGTAAGCCCTCCTCCGCCTCCCTCAGTGATACCGTAAATGTTACCGGTTTTAAAGGGGATAAGCTTTCTCATGTCCTGATAAAGAGAGGAAGGAACCGGCTGTGCCCCGATTAAGATGCTCCCTGTTACGTGTGAAAAATCGTATTTGCTTATATCAATAACACCTTTTTTTACTGCATTTACCGAATCAGACATGGTAGGAACCGTAACCCAACCATTATTGACCTTTTCGTTGCAGATCGTCTCCAGTAAATACTTTGGATCGTTTAACTCCTGTAAAATAATGATTTTCCCTCCAGCTAAATAGCAGGGGAAAGATAGGAAAAAACTGCCGCTGTGATAGAATGGATGAGGAGCCAGATACACAGTGTCAAGGCCCTCACTATATGTAAGAGCATTTCCGATACCAATCTGATAAAGAGTATCATGTGACTGGCAGACCGGCTTTGGCGGACCCGTAGTCCCCGAGGTGAACATCAGCTCTGCAGGGTCGGAGCTGTCAACATCTACAAGGACATCTTCAGTATCAGAAGTCTTAATAATATCATCGTAAGAAGTCATTCCGTCAGGAACATTTTCACCGATGCAGATGTATGAATGAATCGTTTTCATCTCTTCCTTAATTGGCTGGACTTTTGGCAAAAAGCCTTCTGACAAAATAAAGGCTTTTGGGTCACAGGCAGCAGCGGCATACTGAATATCTATGGGTGCAAAACGGAAGTTTAAAGGCACAGCAACTGCCCCAACTCTTAAAATGGCATGAAAAGTTACCACCCATTCCAGGCTGTTCATCTGCAGGTGGAGAACGAAGTCTCCCTTTTTGATTCCCATTTTCTTTTGTAAATAATTAGCTACCTTATTGGTTTCATCGTTAAATTCTTTCCAGGTAAGCGCTCTTCTTAAATTTTTGGAAGGTGTAAGGTCAACTAAAAACTCTTTGTCCGGATATTTTTTTGCATTTGAAATACCATAGTACGTAAAATTCACATTAGATTCCCCCTAATATAAATTACCGGCTGCCGCAACGGCAGACGCCGCCGCTCCGGCAGCCGGAGTAAAGATTTATGCCAACTTTCTTCCTGCATAAAAGGCATTTTTGTTCATTTCCAGAAACTTGGGCGGTACCATACGTTCAACTACGCTCAACCACACATTCTCATCCCCGCCTAACAGTGTTGAAAGAGCGCCAAGAAGCACCACACCTATCGTGGCAGGATTACCTACTTCTTTAGCCGCATCCGTGCCGTTAACCCATAAAACCTTGGAAGCAGCATTCTTTAGCAGGGAATCTATTTCTTCCTCCTTAGGATACTTTGCTTTACCCAGGTTCACGGTAGGTGGTGGAATACGATAGCGATTTACCACAACTACGGCATCTTTCCTTAACCAAGCAGGCCATCTTCCTGCCTCCAACATTTCAAAACCTATCAGATAGTCTACGTCACCCAGCTCAGCCATTGGTGCATAAACCTTTTCTCCCCAACGGACATGACTTTCCACTGTGCCTCCGCGCTGCGCCATACCATGGACTTCTGCCTTTTTAACATCGTATCCTAACTCCAGACCTACCTCCGCCAATATATTGCTGGCCAGAATAGTACCCTGCCCGCCAACGCCTGCCATTAAGAAATCAATTTTTTTCAACTTGCCAGCCTCCTCTCTATCAGATCTATTCTTATTTAAGCTTCCTGCTTGATTGCCTCAGCGGGACAAACTTGAACACAAAGCCCGCAGCCATTGCAATTTATCGGATCGATGGTGACATAATCCTCTTCCTGAACGAGAGGTGAACAACCCAGATCCAGGCAGGTTCCACAATTCGTACACTCTTCAGTATCGATAACAGGGGGAGTTTTTCTCTCTTTTGTATGAAGCACACACGCCCGCTTGGCAATAATTACCGACGGTTTGCCGCTCTTCAAATGATCCTGAAGGACATCAGCAAGTTTATCCATATCATAGGGGTCAACTACATCTAATTTATCGTACCCTATACTGCGTACTAATGTCTCTATGTCCGTTTTTTTAGTAGTTTTTCCCTGCAGCGTGATTCCGGTCCCCGGATGCTGCTGGTGACCTGTCATGGCAGTTACACTGTTATCCGTGATGATCGTGGTTACATCACTCTCATTGTAGAGAACATTAATCAAGGGGTGAATACCTGAATGGAAAAAGGTTGAATCCCCAAGGACTGAAACTATTTGGTCTTTTACTCCAGCTTTTGCAATTCCGTGCGCCACGCCGATACTTGCTCCCATACAACCGGTAGTATGCATAGCACTGAGGGGAGGCGCATAACCCAAAGTATAACAACCGATATCACCCAATACTAAGACCCCTGCTTCCCTGAGAACAGTGAATAAACCACGATGTCCACAACCCGGGCAGAGAATGGGAGGACGGATGGGAAGAGCGGCCGCGGCGGCAGACGATGCTGCTGCTGCTTCTGGCGCGACAGAGGCCTCAATTAAACCTGCATCCACACAACATTTACGGATCAAAGCAGGGCTAAATTCGCCGATCAAAGGGAAAACGTCTTTGCCCTTTACTTCAATTCCCATAAGACGGATATGCTCCTCGAAAAAGGGGTCAAGTTCTTCAATTATCACCACTGTTTTTACTCTGGAAGCAAATTCCCGAATGAGTTCATCTGGCAGCGGGTAGACCATGCCGAGCTTCAGAAAAGTTGCATTGGGGAAAACTTCACGGGCATATTGGTAAGTTGCACCTGCTGCAATAATCCCTATGTTGTCGTCTCCCGGCTCGATACGGTTAATTGGAGTTTGATCCGAGTATTTACCTAATTTTAAGATCTTTTCTTCGATAACCGGATGACGATGTCTTGCGTTCGCCGGTACCATTACAAATTTTTGTGGATTTCTTTCATAGAACGAGGGCTCTTCCGGTGGCTGAGGGGGCCCTTCATCAGACATCTCCACAGGAGTGGAAGAATGGGATAAGCGAGTAACTGTGCGCACCAATACAGGAGTATCAAACATTTCGCTCATTTCAAGAGCGATACCCACGTATTGCTTTGCCTCCTCGCTGTCGGAAGGCTCCAGCATGGGAAGCTTGGCAAACCTGGCATAGTTTCGATTATCCTGTTCGTTCTGGGAACTGTGCATTCCTGGATCATCAGCGCAGACAATAACAAGCCCCCCTTTCAGACCGGTATATACAGCGTAAAAGAGAGAGTCGGCAGCCACATTCAGCCCCACGTGCTTCATGCACGCAAGAGCCCTGGTACCCGCATAAGCCGAACCAATAGCCACATCCAGAGCCACTTTTTCATTAGGTGACCATTCCGCGAATACTCCGGGATACCTGGAAAAGTTATCCATAATTTCTGTGCTTGGTGTCCCGGGATAGGCTGCACCTACCCGTACTCCACTCAGGTAAGCACCGTAGGCAAAAGCCTCATTTCCTGTCATTAATTTTTTCAATGTTATGTCTCCTCCTTTCATTTACTGCTACATTTTCTTTGATTAGGATGAACCCAATTGTTCAAAAAATGGTTCCAGCTTTGCTAAAACCTGGGACTCAGAAAAGAAACGCAAATCGGACATGTCAGCCTCGAATACTACCCCGGGAAGACCTGTTTTTTCGCTTAGAATGCTGCGTTTGTCATAGAGGCCAAATGCATTAGGCTTGCAGCTGCGGTTGGAGAAAAGAACAAAACCATCCACGTTGTACTTTTTAAAAAAGTTCATCTTCAGCTGTAACCTGTAGTCAAAATAACGATTTACGAACTCCTCAGTATACTGTTCCGCCAAACTGTCAATAGGCCTATTCAAATCAAAGGAATAAGACCATGAATGGGTATATTGAGAAACAGCAACCAGAGAATCATGAGCAGCAAACAAGTCTGAAAACCAGCGTAATTTTGGCCATAGGGGAATATGGTCAAAATAAATTTTAAAACGCTCATTGGGTATGGCATGAATCCCCTCTTTAATCCTTTCATCCACCTCCTCTTTAAGTGCCTGATAATATGTTACTGCTTCTTGGGTTCCCCTCATTGTTACAATAGGTGCCATGTGGAAGCAGGCATCAAAAAAACCAAAAGGAGCAGGCTTAAGAGCGGCGGTATCAAGAACTTCATTCCAAAGCCGGCAGGCCTCGTTGGAAAGATGCAGCACTTCAGCTAACCTATCATAGTCAAAGGGATTACCCGTGATCTTTTCCAAAAGAGAGATCATCTCATAAAGTTGTTCCTTATAATAACTGGTACAGAGTTCTTCCGGCTCGTTTCCAATCAGGGGCGCATCAAGAAGGAAATAAGGGGCATTGTAAAACCGGCTGGCCACCTCAAACCATTTTGGCAGGCTTCCACACTGTGTGTTACAGCAAAACAGAACTTCCGGCTTAACAATTTCGCCAATGGGGTGTTCATCGGCATAGGCATCCCCGATACCACAGCGGGCATAACCACACAAATCATGGGCATACCCCTTGGACTCAGCATGAACGGAAAGTTTATCTGCTACTTTTCTTGCTGCAGCAACTGCACCAAAATTTTCAGGGTAATATGGAAATACACCGGCAGCGTACAGAATCTCCACGGGGGATACTGCAGTAACCCAGGCAACGGGAATACCTCTTTCTTTTGCTGCAGCCCCATCTTCGTAGTACTTCTTCATCATTTCCTTCATAAGCTGCGCTGTTTTGAAAGTCTTTTTTTCAGACATTACTATTCACCCCCTACCATTTCCATAAATGCCTGAACTCTTGTACTAAGCTGTCCCAAAGAAGTATCCCCGAATTCCGTCTCAATACGTAATGCCGGTATCCCGGCCTTTTCCAGGGCTTGAATATTGTCATAGTAATCATAATTCTCAGGCTCACAGTATTTAACATGCAAGAGAATTACGCCCTGAACTCCTTTTTGTTGGGCCGTTTTTACAAGAAAATGCCTCCTCAGGTTTTCAGGAATATCATAGCTGGCAGAAGGAATCCTCTTTAGCTGGCGTTCAGCAAGGGCCTCAAGGGGATCACCTGCTTCAGCCACATCAGACTCTATATACCGGAAGCCATTTTTGAGATCGTCTCCTACTATTGCTCCACCGCTTTCATCAATATAATTGAGAAGATCCAGCGGCTCTAAAAACGTACCCGAAATAAATATTTTCGTCTTATCATTCGGAGTTCCTGCATTTTCGGCGAGTACACTCACCAGTTCACTCAACAGCATGTTGAGCTTTTCCCTTTCTATAACCATGGAAGCCTTGACTACAGTATAGAGGTCTTTATTGCTGATAGAAGCAGGGTTTTGCTCATGAAGGTTGAAAAGCTTGCGCAGTAGATTCCTATTGCTGTTATAAAGCTTGAAACTTTGGCTTAGCTCTTCGTCGGTAATTTCCGTTCCACGAAAATCATCCAGCCGATCCTTTATTCTCCTCAGTTCTCCAACCACGTATTGTTTTGCGCTGGGACGACCGACCTGCCGGGGCAGACGAAAGCTGTCCATAAATGGCAAAGGCCTGACATGCTTCCAAATACCCATTAACATCCGGGTAGTATCACATGTATGAGGAATAACCAACCCATCCAAAAAATCCAATTTTCCGTCCAAAGCCAAAGCGAGACTGTTGCGGACATAAGAACAGGACCAAAATTGTAAGTGGGCTTCCACCTGATCCATCCTGACAGTGCCACCACAGATACCAAATGGGAAAAAACCGGCTGCATGAATAAGTTCCTCAGGAACATCAGTCAGAAGAAAGCCAACAACCTTTCCACCCTTTTTTTCTTTCCATTCCCTAACTTCCTTACCGGGATCTTCAACCGCTTGTCTAAAGATTTCCAGTACTTCTGTGTTCAAAGTGCTCCTTCTCCTTTCCGCAATGAAGGTTGCCATCAGTGTAATTGATCAGCTTGCTGCTGGAAGAAAGCTTCCCTGGTACGATTATTAAAGTATTTTCATTAACTGCGGTTAGCCTCAAGTCCGGGAGCAACATTTGTAAGCGGCTCGCCTTTTAAAAAGCGATCAATGTTATCTGCAAACACACCACCAAACCTTTTAGCATACATATCTGTCCAGCTGGAGATGTGCGGAGTAATAAGTACATTTTTAGCATCCCATAGTTCATCCTCAGGAGGAAGGTAAGAAGGCAGAGGATTTTTTATCCATTGTGTATCATTTGCAGCACCGGCAATCCAACCTTCTTTTAAGGCCTTCAAAAGGTCCTCTTTAATGATCAGAGAGCCCCTCGCACAATTAATTAAGTATGCTGTCTTCTTCATCAATTTAAACCGTTCTTCATTCATCATTCCAAGAGTCTCAGGAGTTTCAGGACATGACAGAACTACGAAATCAGACTGCTTGATCACTTCGTCTACCTGACTGTTAAGAAACATTTCATCAACATCAGGGATATCTATAATGACAATGTCCGTTCCGATTACTCGCATATCAAAGGCCTTTGCTCTTTTTGCAATTTGACGACCTATGCCGCCAAGTCCGATAATTCCCAGTGTTTTACCGTAAAGTTCTTCCCCGCGAACACGAATAAATTTCTTTTCCTTCTGATTGTCCCAAATCTGATTATATTTTTTTGATAAATTTAGCATAAGCCCGAGCGTAAATTCCGCTACCGGTATACCAGAACCTCCCGGCAGATTTAACAGCGGTACGTGTTTGGGAATTTTATCCCACTTGAGAAAGTGTTCATATCCTGCGCTAAAAGTCATTACCCACTGGAGATTTTTCATCTCAGGAATTTTATCAACAATCATGCCTGTTCCAATAATGTGAGTATCCAAAACATCATCCGACAGATCTGCGCCATTCTGTGACAAACGAATACGAATTTCTCCACTGGCAACTTTATCAGGAAAACGCTCTTTAATTAGTGTTTCGTATTCATCGGGCAGTCCAAGACCAGGCTGTAAAACAACAAGGATATTAAGAGGGTTAAAGCTCGCCATAATAAAAGACACCTCCACAAACGATTTTGCGCTTTTGTTTCTTTCGAATGAATTCCGTACTACCATACTTCTCTCCGAAAAAAAACAATAACGGCTTCTCAATCTTTTCTCAAAACGCAGAGGCATCCGTACTACCATACTACAATATCATCCAACATCTTTTTAAGTAACTAAAGAATAACCCAACCTCTTACATAGATTTACATCCACTTCTTCTATTTGAAACTGAAAAATATCAGGTGTCCAAAAAATTTCCCCATTCACAAAAATGTTTGTAATTAAATTTTTTATTAATTATCTGAACTTGTTGATTATACATCCCCCTTTCGTTTTAACGACTACGTAATCCCATATAAGAACAATATTTAGTTCTACATTGTAAGCCCTTTTTCCTGCATACTATAGAGAAAGATTCCCTTATTTTTTGATTTCAAACAATACTAAATTTTCCCTTACTATATCAGTCAGGGATTTGCAGGTTTAGCAGCGCTGCTGCAGTACCCCCAAGAATTTGATCTTTGGCCTTTTCGGAGAGAGGCAGCTGCCTGATTATATCTATATTGTTTTTTAAGTCAGTTATTCCAGGCCAGTCAGAACCGAATATTACCTTGTGAGCAATTCTCTCTAACTCTGGAAAATAATCCATTAATTTTTTCGGTGGGAGTCCTGCTACTTCCGTGTAGACATTAGGATGTATTTTGGTTAAAAAAAAGGCCCTGTCATACCAAAAGCCTCTTCCTCCATGCACAAGGATGATCTTCATATCCGGAAAATCAACTGCCACATCATCAAGATACAAAGGATCTCCATATTTTAGCCTGGCACCCTTAAATACAGAAGAACCTGTATGAAACATTACAGGTATCTGTGATTCCTCAGCAAGGGCATAGAGAGGATATAAGGAAGAATCATTCGCATAAAAATGCTGATAAGTGGGATAAAATTTCAATCCATGAAACCCCGCATCCAAAAGACGCTTAAGCTCACTTCTCATATTAATTGTCAGAGAGGGGTTAATACTGGCGAATGGAATTAAGGCATCATGTCCCTTGCAGAAATTCAAAACATATTCATTTGAACAGGTCCCAGTTACAGCCGGGCACAATTCTGCCAGAACTACTCCGTAATCTATAGAGTTTTCTTTTAAATACCTGACAAAATATCCTGGATCGCAGAATGTTTCATAATACTTCTGCCAGTCCTTATCGCCATGAATACCCTTTATCCAATTTAAAGCACTCTCCCCATACTGCTCATAGCAGATAGGGTGAATGTGAAAATCTATTACAGGAGTACCCATTTCGCCAATCCCCTTTCAGTGTTAAACGTCATAGACGGGGAGTCCATTAAATAATAAATTAGAACTACAGAGGAATTAGTTATTAACAAGATTTTAGGGACATTCCCAGATGCTTAATATCAGAGTTATGTCCCTGCCTCATTCGTGAAAAGACTATGACCTGTCCCTGCGGCGCAATATTAAGCAGGGTTGAATATATAGCTTAACTGCTCATTGGCAAGGGTCACCGTCTCCGCCTTTACTGTCATACCAACTGTTATTTGTTCTTCCGGAACTTCCTTGTTTATACGACCAAATACTTTTACTCCGTTAAAATCAACAAGGGCAAGAACATAAGGAACATCAGATTCGAAACCAGTCGGTCCATAATTTACTTTTGTAAAACTAACCAGTTTTCCGCCATCTTCGATTTTCACCCATTCCATATTACTGGACAAACACCAACTGCAGTCGGCTCGGGGTGGGAAGAAGGTACGCCCACACTCCTGACAATAGGTGGCACGTAATTCACCTTTATCAAGATATTCCACAAAAGCCCCTACTTTTGTCTGAGATGTGAAACTCACTTGTCCGAATTTATCAAAACTCATGCTCTCTACCTCCCCAAAATTATCACGTTTCCGTAAACGCCAACACCGCCGATATTATGCACCAATCCAATTTCTGCACCCGGTACCTGTATATCTCCTGCCTCACCACGCAGCTGCAATACAATGGTACGTGTTTGTGAGCCACCAGTAGCTCCAATAGGATGCCCCTTGGACAATAAACCGCCATCTACATTGACAGGAATCTTCCCACCAATATATGTCTCCCCGTTTTGAATCAACTCAACTCCTTTGCCTGGTTCAGCAAAGCCCAGATTCTCGTAGGCCATTAATTCGGCAATGGTAAAACAATCGTGAACCTCAGCAACATCAATATCCTGCGGGCTGAGACCTGCCATATCATATGCCTGTTTTGCAGCAACGCGGGCACAATTCAGCCCATCAAGAGCATCTCTTCCCGACATCGTTAAGGAAGCTGTCGCTGAACCCAACCCCCGAATCCATACCGGTTTTTTGGATATTTCCTTTGCTTTATCAGCACTTGCCAGAATAAGGCAGGAAGAACCGTCCGCATTAGCACAGCAGTCAAATCTCTTTAATGGACTGGCTACCACATCAGCATTCAAGCATTGATCCAGATCCAATCCTTTACGATATACTGCTTTTTCATTAAGAGCACCATACTTTGCCGCTTTAAGCCGTATTAAGGCAAGGTCTTTTTCAGTTGAGCCGTAGCGGGCAAAGTGTGCACGGGCATGCATGGCATAATTTGCAGGCATCATAGTCCCAAATGGGGATTCCCACATAATATCTGCCCCGCGGCCCATACGTTCCTGAGAATCAGCAGAGGAGATTTCCGACATCTTTTGAAAACCTAAAACAACCACAACATCGTGCAGACCTGATTTAATCAGGGAATATGCCACTCTTATTCCCGTGGTACTTGAAGAACATACAGTTTCGATGGCAAAAGTGGGCTGAGGGTTTAATCCGAGATACTCCGCAATAAGACTCGAAGGGCTCCGCTGTTGATCATACTCCGGTGCAGAGCAGATCATTGATGCATCAACATCATTATTCGTAATCCCTGCATCTTTCATTGCTTCACTATAAGCCTCAAAAGCCAACTCCCTGATAGATCCTTCATAATTTCTCACAAAAGCGCTCTGACCTACTCCAATAATGGCCACATCATTTGGCATAAATAGTTCCCTCCCTAAAATAATATATCTGCTCTATGGCATTACCATTCCGCCATCAATACAAAGGGTCTGCCCCGTAATATAGCTGGATTCATCCGAAGCAAAAAAGACAACGGCGGGACCTACTTCCTCCGGCTTGGCAAAGCGCCTGAGAGGAATACGTTCCAGGTATTTTTCTTTAAATTTCGGATCATTTGCAATTTTTTGCGTCATATCTGTTTCGGCCATTGGAGCAATTGTATTAACCCTAATTCCATAGGAAGCCAGTTCCTTTGCTGCTGATTTGGTCAAGGCATAGACTCCACCCTTTGCCGCAGTATAATTCGCCTGTCCGATAGTACCCATAAGGCCCGCTGATGAAGTAACATTAATAATTGAGCCTGATTTCTGCTCCATCATAGGCTTGGCTACAGCTTGCACGCAAAAAAAGGTGCCTGAAAGGTTTATTCTGATTATATCATCCCACTGTTCTTCAGTCATTTTCCAAAGCATTGCCGGCTTAATTATACCGGCATTATTAAAAAGAACATCCACCCTTCCGAATTTTGACAGTGTTTCATCAACCATTTCGAAAACCTGAGCCCTATTCCCAACATCTACCTGTTTTACAAATACCCGGCGCCCCAACTGCTCTATCTGATTCACAATTGGACCGTCGGGCTTTATGCTGCGGCTAACTAAAACAAGGTCGGCTCCTTCCTGGGCTAACGAGAGGGCCACTGATTCACCGATTCCCTTTGATGCACCGGTAACTATGGCAACTTTGCCCTCTAATCGCATTTGATCACCTCTTTTTCTTTTTTTTTATAAAACTTCTTATAGCTGGCATTTACATTTTACCTGGATGAACTGGCCGATATGCTGCCGTTATTCTGTGATATCCGTTCGAATTATATGTTTTGTAGTCAAATGAATCATAATTTTGTATTTTTTCAAATCCCAGTTCTGCCAGCCATAGGTTTAGTTCTTTTTTTAGAATAGGCCTTACAGCAATAATAACCTCATCCTTCTGTCCATTTAAAAGAACGGTTTTAAAAATAAGATTGGACCTTTCTCCTCCTTCCTTTTTCGCAAATAGCAACTCAACTCTAGAACCTTGATAATATTCCCTAAGTACAGTTACCTGTGAGCTCTCCTCATTGAGAATACGATCGTAATTAAGAGTGTGTATGATCAGTATACCACGGGGTTTAAGTTTTAGATACATCTGAGCAAGGGTCCCCCAGATATCTTCTTCACTTAAAAGCTCGGAAAGTGAATTCTTTAAACAGGCAATTAAATCACACTGTGTTCTATATACGCGGGAGATATCACGCATTTCTCCTTCACATATATCCAGCGCAACCTCATCTTGCTTAAATTTAGAACGTAAGTCTACTATCTTGAGGGGATCCGGTTCCAAAACTGTAACCTTTTTACCCCATTTGGATAACAAAACAGCAAAATCACCATTTCCACAGGATACATCAAGAACTGTATAAATATTGTTCTTCTGAAAAAAAGACTTAAAAAAATTAATTTGCTGCTCACTTAGTGCGAAAAGAAGATTGTTAATGTTAAAACGCCCCCAGTCCCGGCAGTAATACCTCCTGAGTATTAATAAAAGACCACCCTATCCATTACCACCCTCCTGGATGTGGCCGTACTACTGGATCAGCTGATTTTCGCGCTGTGTGTAGATAGTGCTTTCCTCAGAATTTAAATAAGCGGCGCTGCCATATTCCAGTTTTTCTTCAAGAGAATCACGCAGATTAGACGTAACAACGGGGGATTTCAATATCGGCAGGACACTCATTCCTGCAATGGATAAGAGACTCTCGTATCACAGTCCCATAGCAAGCACTCCATCAATATGTGCTCCGGCAGAACAGTCTTCTACGCATGCAATAAAAACGGCATCCTGGCTCTGCCAAAGTTGAGGCTTTAGGAGATACAACAGATTTCCATCTATTTCCCGCTACCTGCAGAGCTTCCACTCCGCGCATATCATTACATACTCTCAGCAGCGCTGGCATTCTATACACATAATTTAAGGTCTCTAACGAGAAGAAGCTTTTACGCTTAGGAGATCTTTTAAAATATAACACTCTGTATCATCTTACCGGATCCACACCTAAAAGAAAATCGCTTAAAAGCATGGAAGCAAGGTTAAAAAAGAGTGAAATAAGTGTTAACTCTTTAGATGCAACTTAAGTTCTATCTCATATTGACCTTTTATCGGATAAGATATATAATTTAAAAGGACATGATCTCCAATAAAACCACCTGGAAAGGAGTCGTGCTTTTATTGCATAATTCCTCTACTTCCTTAAAACCAGAGCTAATCCTTGTCTGTCAGGTAAGCCCCACTTTTAATACTAATAAACAACTTGAATCCTCCTTACGTCGTACGCTCCAGACCTCAGTAGACTCATTTGAGTTCTGGCGCGCTGGCTTGGTCATGGTACGAAAAGGAAGAGACCCGGTTTGGTGGTACGCCACAAAAGAATCACATATATCCAAAAAAGCAGGCACAGACCGGTGGCTGCAATTATGTGATCACCTATCAAAAACAGGACGTGAAAATGAGAAACAGTTTTTAGAATTGCTCAATCCGGTCATCTCCACAACCTTACCGGTAATTTTAAAGGCCGGTGAACCCGTTGGAACGATGGAAATTGGCATATTTGACACAGATATGCAGAGCGCACAGTATATGCTCGTAAAAGCTGTTTCACTTGGCAGGCATATGGCTGATATCATTCAAGAATCCCTCTTCCAAAGGCAAAAAGATTTTCATCTCAGAAGAATGGCTGTCTGGCTGGAGATGGTGAACACCATTAGTTCTACCCTTGATATCATGCAGGTTCTCCATGTGGTGGCCCAATTGACAGCCGACCTTTTCTCAGCAAAAAGCTGTATTTATCTGCTGGATGATGAAAATCAAACTCTGGTGCCGTCTGTAGCTGTGGGCAGCTACGATCCGGCTCTTAAGAAAAAATTTAAGGCTTTACGGGGAACAAAGCCCTTTCCTGCCATTACACGCGCGATTAAAACCCGGCAGCCGGTTATTGTCACCCCTAATAATAAACATCGTCTTCTTACTCCTGATATTATTAATAATTTTAATTATGGTTGGATAGTACTGGCTCCTATTCTTAGTAAGGAAAAAACGATTGGAATAATGCAGGTAGACCGACCTCTGGAGACTAAAGGGTTCGATCATGAAGAGACAGAGATCATATTTGCTATTGCACGTGCCACGGCAATAGCAATGGAAAATGCCAGGTTGATAGAAATGCTTGGACAAAAAGAACAGCTTCTACACCAGCTGGTCAATAAAATCATAACCGCTCAGGAGGACGAGCGGAAACGCCTGGCAGCCGATCTGCATGATGGGATTATTCAGTCTCTTATTGCTATTTGGTACCGTCTTCAAAGAATTACACCTGCTACAGAGACAAACCCTCAGAAATGGTACAATGAAATTGAAGATCTTACCAATGTCCTTAGCGAACAGATACAGGACATCAGACGCATCCTCATTGATTTAAGGCCTATGATTCTGGATAATTACGGTCTTATTCCTGCGGTAGAATCATACGTGCACAACTTGCAGGAAAAACAAAACCTTCCGGTCGAACTAGTTATTTACGGAAAAGACAGCAGGATAGCTTCTAAAATAGAGGTAACACTTTTCAGAATATTACAGGAAGGACTTACAAATGTCATGAAACATGCCAATGCAACCCAGGTTAAGGTGCAGTTAACTATTTCGGAAGAGGACGTTATCTTAATTATCGAAGATAATGGGGCAGGCTTAGATACTTCACTCCTCTCTCTATCACAATCCCAGAATCGACTGGGACTGGCCAGTATCCAGGAACGGGCACTTTTATTAGCGGGAATATGCCAGATAGAGTCACGACCGGGAGAAGGCACACGAATCTTCGTTCGAATTCCTTTAGGTTTGTATGAGCCCGGAATGGCGGGAGCGTAAATGGTGAAACTTTTTTCTGTATACCGTTGGGACATGAAGATTTGTGTTAAACTTTTAAGGAGGGTTTTACATGACTATAAAGCTCTTGATCGTAGATGACCATCTCATGGTCCGGGAAGGATTATCGGCTATGCTTTCCACTTTAGATGAAATAACCATAATCGGCAGCTGCAGCAACAGCAAAGATGCTGTAAAAATGGCCCTGGCAGAAGAACCTGATATTATTTTAATGGATATCAGAATGGAGGAAACAAATGGTATCGAAACAACCAGGCAAATCCTTAACCAGAAACCTGAGATTAAGGTTATCTTTTTAACAGTTTTTGAAGACACTGAATCAATTAGACAGGCACTGCAGTGTGGAGCATCAGGTTATATCTTAAAACATGTTTCCAGAGATAAGCTCATAGAAACCATAAAACGTGTCTTTTCAGGTGAAACAATTATTGACCAGTCAGTTTTCCACCAAATTGTGAATGATTATACAAGGCTGAGTAAAAAAGTCACAGATACAAGAGCACCTGTTGAAGAGGAAAAAACCTTTGAGCTTACTCCACGGGAGCAGGAAATCCTGCAGCACCTGGTGAAGGGATTAACAAATAAGGAAATTTCGACAGCTAGTAATCTAGCTGTCGATACTGTAAAAACCCACCTTCGAAACATTTTTCGGAAGTTTGGTGTAAAAAACAGGACACAAGCTATCGCACAAGCTATAAAATTGAGCCGTAACTCCGCCGCAAAGGTGTTTTTTTAAAATTCATCCTGAGTAGTTTTAAATAATGATTTACTGATTTTTTATCCAAGCAGACTGTTTAAAAGTGTTGTAGTTTGCGGAAATAATATCAGTATGAATAAACAAATAATTAGAGCTGCCAGAAAAGGCCATATTCCCCGAAAGATTACTTCAAGCGGAACATCCTGTGCCACGCCTTTAATAATGTAAACATTCATTCCTACAGGCGGCGTAATCACTCCCATAGCAACGACCATTACTATGATAACTCCAAACCATATGGGATCATAACCGAGAGTGGTTACTGCCAATGGGTAAAAGATTGGTATTGTAAGCAAGATCAGCGCCAATGCATCAATAAAACAACCCAGCACCAAATAAATAGCCAGAACAACCCCCATTACAGCAAACGGTGGTAAAGGCAGACTCCCGGCCCAGCTTGCCAACTCAAAGGGTATACGACTTATGGCCATAAAACGGCCAAAAATAATCGCCCCGGCAACCAAGAACATAATCATAGCAGTAGTACGGGTTGCATCAGCCAATGATTTTTTCAATCCATCCCAGTTTAACCGCCTCTCCAAAACAGTTAACAATAAAACTCCCCCGGCTCCTACAGCGCCTGCTTCAGTGGGGGTAAACCACCCGGCAAACAAACCACCCAGAGATAGAAAGAAAACGATCATAACTTCCCAAAGGCCTCCCCTGAGAGCTAAGAGCCTTTCTTTCCAGGACGCTTTAGGACCAGCTGGTCCTAAAGAGGGGTTTCTTAAAGTAATTAGAGAAACTGTTCCCATATATAAAAACATCAGTAAAAGTCCAGGTATAATCCCTGCGATAAAGAGGCTTCCTATTGATTGTTCAGTCGCTATACCGTAGACGATAAAAACAACACTTGGGGGAATAAGCACACCAAGGGCGCCACCAGCAGCGACACTGGCCGTAGAGAGGGACGGATCATATTTATATTTTTTCATTTCCGGCAGAGCTATCGCTCCTATAGTGGCCGCTGTAGCTGTATTTGAACCACACACAGCGCCAAAAAGCGCACATGTGGCCTGCGCCGCCAGAGCTAACCCTCCGGGATAATGCCCCACAAGCTTATACGCAAAATTAAACAGCCTCGCTCCAATTCCAGAATAAAAAGCAAGAAAACCCATCCAGACAAACATAGGAATAACACTGAGCGAATAGGATGAGAAAGTGGAAAATATATCCTTTGCCACCACTCTGAATGCAGCTGTTGACGAAGATAAATAACTAAACCCCAAAAATCCAACCACAGCCATGGCATAAGCGATAGGCATACGTAATATTAAGAGAACGAAAAAACCTGCGATTCCAACCAAACCTGTAATAAGTGGGCTCATTTCTTTACCCCTTTCCCAAGACAGCTGATTAAGTTAGCCAGGACAACCAGTGAAAGTATTGACATTCCAAATGCAACAAGATAAATAAAAGGATAGAAAGGGAGCTTGGTTGTGAGGGAAACCTCACCGCTTGAAGCCATACTTTTGCCATAAAGGACTAGATGCCAGGTTGAAAGACTGAGAAAAATAAATGCAATCATATCTCCTGCATTTCGCAAACAACACCTTTCAGCAAAATCCTTGCATTTTTCACTATTAACCTTATTCCTTGCAGCCGCTTAAGAAAGCGAATTAGCTAAAGAATGGGTCAACAAATTAAACATGTGAAGATA
>JAUSPO010000125.1 GCA_030656575.1 Bacillota bacterium | reverse complement strand
GTGTTACGCGTTACGAAAACAATTGGGTTTGCGCAATTCCAGCAATAAGGGCGAAAAAGCGAACGATTTATGTGTAGCCGACCGACAAAAGCATAATGGAATGAGTTGGTCCAAATCGGGATCGGTAGCTCTTGCATCAGTAATCTCCCTGCACTTAAACAATGAGCAGGAACTGTGGTGTTCTAAAGACACCCTCTCATTCACGTGGGCTGCATGAGTCTGATTGCTATTGCACAGGTCGATAATTTTTATATTAAACCCCCTTTACTATACGTGTTATACGTGTTATAATTAACTCGCACGAAGGAGTTGAAACAAATGAAATTCCGGGAAATAGAGAAAATCATTAAAGAAGATGATTGGAAATACTCATACTCAACAGGTTCGCATTATTACTACATACACCCAACCAAACCCGGAAAAGTAACAATTCCTTATCATCCAGGTAAAGAGATTAAAACTAAAACAATTAACTCTATCCTCAAACAAGCGGGGCTGAAATAAGTCCCCACTTATGGGGGATAACAAAATAAAAAAATAATGACAAGGAGGTTTTAAATAGTGAAATTAGTTTATCCAGCCTGCTTTTATCCCTGTGAAGAAGGCGGCTATACCGTTATTTTTCCGGACTTACTTGGTTGTATAACTGAAGGAGATACATTGGCTGAAGCTGTAGATATGGCAATTGAAGCAGCAGCAGGATGGTTACTGGATGAAGTTGAGAATCAAAAACCCGTACCAAAAGCTTCGGATATTAAAGATATTGTAGCCAATGAATATGAGAACGGCTTTGTAAGCATAATTAGTGTTGATTTAGATGAGTATTCCAAGAAACATAGCAATAAAGCTGTGAAAAAGACTTTAACAATCCCAGCTTGGTTAAACACTATTGCAGAAAAAGAAAAAATAAATTATTCTCAACTTCTACAGGATGCCTTAAAAAATCATCTTGGAATTAAACAGCCCTAATTGGCTGTTTTTTTAATTCACAAGCTTTTCGGCCTAATAAAGTAGGGGATAATTTCGGAACACATTATTTATTTTCAAATTAAATAGCAGTCAATAATTTTCTTTGTGTCCCGAAATTATCCCCCGAAATTATACGACATTGTAAAGAAAGCAAGAAATGGGGTATAATGAAATTTGGAGGTGATTGCTGTGAAAAGCTATCCCATAATTATTGAACAGGATGAGACCGGCTACGTTGTATCTTGTCCTGTTTTTAAAGGGTGTTATTCTCAAGGGAATACAATAGATGAAGCTTTGAAAAATATTAAAGAAGCAATAGAATTGTGTATTGATGATGAAGAAAATCCAGTTGGCAGTATAATTGTTGGCAATGTGGTGTTAGAGAGATGACTCCTAAGATACCTGTAGTTTCCGGTATGGATTGCATTAAAGCTGTTGAAAAAATTGGGTATGTAGTAGTCAGGCAAAAGGGTAGCCATATCAGGTTAAAGGAAAAGAACGGAAAATTGCCTCCGGTAACAGTGCCAGATCACAAAGAGCTTCGTCCAGGATTGCTAAAAAAAATATTAAATGATGCAGGTCTTACTGTAGAAGATTTTATTCGATTATTGTAGGATAAGATGATAACCCCTGAAGCCGGGGGTTTTTTATTACGCACTGGACAGCCGGGCGCTTTTGCTCACGACTCCGAAGTTGTTGATATTTCCTTCGAGCGTTAGTGAAGGCGGCTCCCAGCTTGTACGCCTATAATAGTAAAGTTATTGAAACAATAAGGGTTTCACTCATTAAGGCCTATTATTTTACTGTTCTTTCTCATTCAAACTCGTTTACAAACTCGTTCACTCAGTCTTGATAAGCTAAAGAAATTCTTGTATAATATCTTTAGATTAGGCAAGGAGGCTGGTTTCATGCCAAATATTAAATCCAGCACGGACTTAAGGAACAACTACAATGAAATTTCGAAGTTCTGCCATGAAAGCAGAGAGCCCATCTTTATTACTAAAAATGGACAGGGAGATTTGGCCGTTATGAGTATTGAGACCTATGAGATGCTCAACGGCAAACTCGAACTTTACCGTCTGCTTGATGAGGGCAGGGCGGCGGTAATAGGGGGCAGAAAGCGTCCACTTGAAGATGTCATGCGAGACATCCGGCAGGAAATAACTGATGGCAAAATATAGGGTTGACGTATCGGAACCTGCCGAAAACGACCTGCGTGACATTGTCCGATATATCTCTGCGCAACTGTCAGCACCGATGACCGCACTGAAGATGATGGACACCATTGAGGAAGCCATAACGGGTTTGGCGGTCATGCCAAAAAAATGCCCTCCTGTAAAAAACTATATCTTCTTTTTTTCGATAGATGAAAAGTCAAAAGTCGTTGATGTGGAGAGAATCCTATACGCAAGACGCGATTGGCATCATATCCTGTGACGGTTACATCTAGAAGAACTAGAGGCGCTCTGGAAATCTATACAGGATACCGGAGAATATTTTAAAATAAAGGGTTTGGAGTGATTTTCATTGGTACCAAGACCTAAAACTGTTAAGCCGTTGGAAGACTACCGTCTTGTAATTTCTTTCGATAATGGTGAAACCAGACTATATGATATGTCAGCAATGATTGCGAAGCCATTTTACTGCAAATTAAGAAATAAGCACTTGTTTAAAACGGTCAAGGTGAGCGATATTACACTTGAGTGGGCAACAGGTGAAGATATTTGTCCAAATGAGCTATACTCTAATAGTAAACCTATCTAATCAATAGGGGTGGGCCTTAGTCCGAAGATACGTTGATACCTTGACGGATATGTAGATTTCATAGTTTACGCAGCCCCTGGGTATTGGGTTATCGTAACTTTTCAAGATAGTATCTGTGATATATGGGGCTGAGCACCGACAGTAATATTACAGGGATTATTACTAATACCCCAATTGGCAGTATAAAAGATTTTAGATGACGCACAAACAATATAATCAACTCATTCCCCGATGCAGTTCCACCTTATGCAACCAATAACATGGCTGACAGAAAATCGTCCCTGTCCTTATATTGATGTTATGGCGGATTAAACCCGACGCCATAACCGCTAATTTTATAAACTCCCTGCAGAGCCTCAGGAACCTGCCCTACAACTTTGGCTATTCTTGGCATAGCTACTCTATATTCAAGTTTTCAATTACTGTCAATAATTTTCATTGTGTCCCCAAACTATCAATTTAAAATTTGGTTAAGCTTATTACGCAACCTTGTTTCCTCGCGGCTTTCATTGGTTTTCATTCTTAATATGGGGATACCATACTTCTGCAAAATGGTATCCTTCATCTTATCCCGCTCAAGCTGCTTTGGATTATTGGCATGGAACGCATAACCATCCACCTCCACCACCAACACAGGCATTTTATCCAGCTTATTGAAGATGACGAAATCCGTATGTGTTAAAACATTCATGGCATATCTACACTCTTGCTCATCCATCTTTTCCGGGTTTCGAATGAGCATTCTAAGGGGTTGATGCATCACCCGGCCAAGATTATGAAACTCCGGCAGGCTTAGGACTTTTTCAATCACCACGTTCATCAGATTTTCCGATTCATAGGATGATACTTTTTTTCTTTTCTCCATCACTGCGACTAATCGTTCTGAATAGCTATGGTACAATAAATCAAAGACCGAATATATACCGCTATTGATGATCTCAAAATTGTTATACTCTATGTATCTTACCAAATCTCCAATATTCGAATTGTCGTTCTTTTCGCTATCTGACACAACAACAATTAGTTTGTCCACCGCACGGGAAACGGCCACATTAAGTAAGTTAGGATTATTCACAAATTCATTTATTTCATTCACAACTGTGGTGAGAATAATTACATCCCTTTCACGGCCCTGGTATTTATGCACAGTGTCTACCTCGAAGTCTTGTGTTCCTATAGACTCTTTCAGTTTATCTGTTTGCATTCGATAAGGTGAAATAATACCGATCGAATCCTTATTATGATCACCGTTTAACCCTGGAAGTATTTCCTCCAATATCACGTCAATCTGCTACTGTTTTTCTATTTATAATTGCATTAGCGATGATGTTTAGGATGGTTTGGGTTTTACCTGTTCCGGGGGGGCCTTCAATGACACTTATCTGTTCGCTCAAGGCTTTCTCTGTCGCTTCTTTTTGGCTTAAATTAAAGCCGAATGGAAATATTCGCATCTGCCCACGTAGAGGGGTGTTCAGTTCAGATGGATATAGATATTTTGCTAAAACGCTACTGGGAATAACGCAGGATATTTTTTGATACTGCCTGCTTAGAAAACTACCGTCTTCCTCGTTGACCACACTGACCTTCTCTGCCAGTTTCTTTAAATATTCAAAGCAATTGTGTGCATTTGGATTTGTGAGGAAGCTTTGCTCAACAGTTAATTCATGGCTGCGGTACAGTTTTTGATAACCTGTCACAAAACAAATCCGTATATAGGCCCCAAAATCAAATATTTTATCAACACCCGATAAAGGCTGGTTTTTTTCATATACGACTGTCGTTTCCCCATTAAAGGAAACCGGATTCTTTAACCATTGAACACTGGAATAATTGTAAGAATAAACCCTGCCTCTTACGAATTTAACCTGCCACCTGCCATTTGCATATTCACAATGGCTTATCTCTTCAGTCTTTTCCTCACCTTTTATAAGAATGAGGTGGTTTTCAATATTCATGTTTGTATATATTACCCTTCGTTGGTGATAGGTAAAGATATATGCTGATTCCTTGATATGAAGTTAATATAATTAAGGATAATGTGCAACTCAGGGCCAATATAAGTATGGAACGTTATAAACATAATGGGAATTTCAAGTCAATTTACCTTGAATGAAAGTCTCTATTATTTAAACACTTATCTGACATACATACGAAATTTATAACTAAAGTAGTCAGGATAGGACTTAAGGATTTGTAAAATCTCATTCCGCTTAATAGTCATATAGTTTTTAAACTCTTTATCTGTTGTAAGTGTTTGCCCAATCAATTCATCGAGCTGTTTGGCGATAATTCTATCATCGAATATATTTTCACAAACAAGGATTTGAAAACGGGAGGGCACCCCATACTTAATCTTTTTTTGCAGTATGGCTAACTTTTCAGCCAATTCATCTGCACGATCTCCAACAGCATCCAAGATATTTCCGATCAGAAAGCAAAGATGATATGAGAGAGTATTACTACATAGCTTTTCAATCTGGCTAATTTGAAGTATCTCTTTCAGGTCGTTGTAAATCTTTACATAGGGTTCGCCTGCAACCCATAGTCGTGAAACAGCTATTAGTTCATCAATATCCACCTTTGCTTTATCATGAAACAGTTGCATAAAAAGGTTAGCCATTGCCTCGAGAAGCTGAGCAGTTGAGCAATCTTTAAGGTTCTCAATCTTTTCATCGACCCAATTTAATATTTGTTTTGATATATCAATACCATAAAGTGACCTGGCAAAGTACGCCGCCTTTTCTGGCTTAACATCAGACACAATTTTTTGAGCGATTAAATGAAAGATCTTCCTCAATGCTTTTTTCTGCTCCTCGTCCCCCAAATAATATGCAAATGTTTGAGCGACAAGTGTTTCTACTGAATCAAAGAATTGATCGGGATTTTGCTGTAAGTTATATATGTAGCATAAATAATTTTCAATGCTTTCGACTACATGCTCTAATTGTGTGATTTTTAGCTCGATTTCAGGACTGTAACGGTCATACCTTCTTTCATCCGACACATGCTTTCTATAACCCTCTTGAATAGTGCTTATCAGTGTTGGAAAACACGATGGTTTATTATAATTTTCTATAAGATAAGAAATCAAAGCACTACCTTTATAGTGACTCTTATAGTCTATTTGCAAACTACTTACCAATGACAAAATAGCACTTAAACATGCTTCGGTATTGCCATAATCAAACATTTTTTTGCAGTCGGCCCACTTATATGTACCACCGCCTCGCCATTCTAAACGCTTATCATAGAATTTGAAGTCGGTGATTATGGCACTGCCCTCTGTATGTATACCCGATCTAGCTGTTCTGCCCACCAGATTTTGCATTTTTCGTATTTGCACGCTGGTATTTCCAAGACTGAAAGTGGTGAGAAATAGATATTTTATCGGGATGTTTACACCTTCTGCTAATGTTGTTGTGCAAACAACAAAAGAAACGTGCCTTTTGCGCAAGGCATGTTCTGTTGCCATTTTTATCCCCGTAGGCAGATTTGCATAATGCGGGAGTACCCCTAATTTGGATGCTTGTGTAAGTTCAAAATTTTCTCCATAGTGGAGTGCAAATAGGTTGGATAATTTAACAACTTCATTTGGGTTTCCATTTATAAGCAGGTTAGACAAATCATAGCCACGCTCACTTATTTCAACGATTCGGCGCATGATTGGAGGAATACTACGCACCTGACCAGCGTAAATTGCCGCACCTCCTTGGCTACACAATTTGTTTGCATAATATATTGCTATATCTTGCGCTTTTTTTTCGGGGAAAATCCGTTGCTTAGTTTCTTTCCCTCGAAGTTGAAGCTGTGTAAAAGCTATACTTTTAGGAACATAAAAACTTTCTTCTGCCATGTCGTCTTTTTCGTAGTAATGTATTGTTTGATCAGAAGAAAGGAAGCCTATCGACTTTTCCGTTGATTTTACCAATGAATAGTCGATTGTCGCCATTTCATCATCAAATAGCCATTCACTAATTTGATTTGCATTTGATAGGACGGCTGAAAACAATACCATTTGTGCAGAATCATTCCGACTTTTGGCTATTTCAGATACCAGCAATTCATATTGCGCACCTCTTGAAGTATCGTCAAATAAATGAGCCTCATCGAATAGAAAAAACTGAATGGATGCAAGAAAATCAGGCTCATGTCGATGAATGTACGAAAACTTCTCCGGAGTGCAAATAAATACATACTTTGTGTTGAAAAGCAGTTCAAGATCAAAATCTTCTTGTGTGGTGTCGGTGAACTGATTTATGACCGCCTCGTCTGCCAAAGCAGAGGTTAAGTCCGCAGTAATCTCATTACACAATGCACGCAAAGGGGCAATAATAATAGCAATGCAAGTTCCTCTGTCCATAAATTTGGCTCGCAAAAGAATTTCGATGCTTTTTGTTTTACCTACTCCAGTGGGTAGAGGGACAACGAGGTCATTCCCAGTGAGGGCACCGGCTTGCAGAATAGCTTTTTGTGCAGGCCACAACAATTTTACACTGTCCGATTTGGACAAATAGTCTTTCCATTGTTCAAATTTTGCATGAGAGTACTCCGGTAATAAAATCCATGCAGAATGATCTACTGAGCAGATTATCACAGAAAAAAGAAAATCAATATAGCTGACTGCAGTTACGTTGGTGGATTGATATATTCTGCTGCGCATCCTGCGTAGAGCATCAAAGATAGTTTCAGGAGAATCGCCTGTTTCAAAATGACTTTTTAGGCTATCTAAATATTGACGGTAGGATTTCCTTTTTGTTGGAACCTCCATCCATTCTCCAGCAAGCAGAAAACGCAATGTGGTATATAGCAGCGTCATAACGCTATCTTTGAGTATCCATTCATCAATCTGTTCAATAAGAACCTTGGCGCTTCCAAAGTTTTCTGATAAAAAGTATGCAGTTGAACCCAACAGCAAAAACAGCATGCTATATTCCTGTCGAAGTTGCGTTTTTACTGTTGAATCATAATATTGCGAAACAGCAGTTAATTCTGCTTTTAGTTCTGGCAACTGTGGTGTTGATGGGTTTTCAATGATTTCTTCGCAATAGCGTGATAGAGCAAAAAGCGTAGTATAAGTCAAATCATCAGGGTTTAGAGGGAATTTCGGGTAATCTTTTTCTTCCACATTAAACTCAACCAGCTTGGATTTAGATTTTTCATATTTGAGCATATAATTTGATCGACTATCAAAAATCATTTCACACACCTCTCAAATATGTCATGTGCCAAAACCATTAGTTTTTTTCCGTGAACCAGGAATACTTTGTTGTCTTGGCGCAGTTCCAGATCTTCGCCTTTGATGCCCAAAACGACATTGTTAGGAATTACCTCACAATTGATAATCGCGGCAGCTATATAGGTGATAATAAAATCATGCTCTGACTTTTGCTGAAAACGGGAAATCTCGTCAGCCTGCTGATGGTTGTTAATGCTACGCAATTTCTTTCTATAATAATTGAGGGTATGCGAATGCCTGACTTCATCATACTTGTGCGAATCAGTCACGGCTTTACTTATCGGGGCATATTCATCAGATGACAATCCTGCCTTTACTTCGACAGCCAGCAATTCATCCTTTGTGCTTGGCGACTTATCCTGCTTGTCAAATTTATAAGCAAGAATATCTGTGCCGTGTTCACTCAAAGATTTTCCTGATCGGTTACGTTGTTTACAACGCGGCACATTATACTTATGTATGAACTCCAACAAATCAGAAATCATTATTTCAGTAAAATCGTTAGAACGCGATGTAGGACCAAACTCGTCGCTTTTTTGTGGGATTACATTACTCCTAAGATATTCTTCCGCTGATAATCCTGTTGTTTGTAGAGATTCAGCTAATTCATCATCAGATTCATAGTGCTGGCGAAGATGCAGTGCCCAGTCACAATAAACAGCTTCATCCACCGTGTAATCTAATCGGTAGCATGAAAGCAGAGCCCCATCTTCCAAAGTGACGGTGCTTTCTTCCACAAACCATTTGACATATTCAGGTGAATTCATATATTGCCTCTTTCATAAATAAAAACGGTAACAATCCAAGCTTCCCATAATTGCTAAAACATTCAGTTACATGAACTGCCGATTATTAGCCAAATCAGAATCTGTTTCAATATCAGTAACTTCTGCCTCCATCTGGATTCCCTTAATTACTTTGATGCTATCATCGGAAGGGAAAATAGTATCAACATGTGCCGGAGATGTCCGCAGAATTGGGGTTTGCACGGATTGAACTTATCAGCTATTACCAGTGGATTTCACAAAATGTCAAATACAATATGAAATTCTTGTGAAATTACATCCCTGTAAGAGAGCAGAATGTATTTCAAAGCTTTACCATCTAACGAAATGCTTTAAAAAGCATTATAAATTTAATGACCGTGGCGACCAAATTTTACTGTTTCAATGTAACGTACGGCCTGAACTAGGCGTATCCAAGAGTCCCCTGGGTGACCGGGCGAAAATGGGATATATTCAATATTACCTAGTAGTCCCTCTTCTAATATGCAACCGTCTTCAATTAGAGGTATAGGAATCGCGCCTTGTGCAGTTGCCGTTGCTAATTCATCTCTAAGCCATGATGACTCACCTTCCGACGTGATCAGATACACGACGAAATCGACACCACTTAAGATTCGATCTCGTACCTTGTCTTCAACTCTACGTGGTTCATACTCAATTCCTGAAACAACTTCTATCCCGAGGAGAGAAAGAAACTGTTCAACCTCTCGGGCGATAGCAGACGAAGTATCTGAGAAACGAAACGATAAAAAGCACTTAAGTGGCGTCTCGGCTACAGTAGTCTCCAATGCCGTAACACGTGATTCAATATCATCGATACGGCGTTCAAGCAGTTCGTCCGAGAACCGAAGTTCATATGGGGAGAGGCTGAGTACTTCTACAATATATTTTAGCAAGCTATTAGAACTAATCATGTCATCTGCATAGACAGTGATCTCCATACCATCAAGCCTTCGAATAAAGTGAGCAGTACGATAGGAAGTCGTTCCAATCCCATAGCTAATCATTAAGTGATCCAGAGGCGGGACAATACCTGATAATGTCTCCGCTTCACCCAACGTAATTTCTTTTTCGTCAGAAGCCTGTCCTTGAGAATAAAAGGCTTTAAACCCTAAATCTTCAACATTGCTGCCCCACGCAGTAGCAAGGCGTTCCAAAACCTTACGAAAAGCGGCACTATCAAAGGTATTTGGAGTATAGTGGGCTGATGCTTTAGCCAAGTCCTTCCCTCCAATCTTTAATTAGTTGCTACAGTGTAATACTTAACCAATAAGAAAATCACTTGCGTTTGTTCAGATTCCCGGTATTAGCCAAATGTGAAAATGGGATACTCTTAAAGCTACCCTAGCCATCGTGCCAGGTAGGTCTAATTATTTTAGTTGAGACTCCTTTGTATTAAATGGGTTAGATAGCCCTAAGCGTAATGCATTAGCTATTCGCCATACAGCATCAATATAATCTTCAAGTAATTCCTTATTTAGGCTAAAATCTTGCTTTTGCGATTAGTAAAAGATCGGATGAAGTCACCATCTGAATTAATTGTAATGTTTCCGTTCAGCTTCTTGGTTTCTAAAATGCAAATGAACCTATTGGTGATGAGAATATAATCCATTTGAGCCTTGTAGTCATCATATTGAATTACAACATTGTGTAATATTAACATAGGGATAAATTAATTCTTCAATTCATAGCAAACATTCTTTTCACCTTGGTCTCCAGCTTTAATAAATCCAATATCCATATCTATTTCATCCTGAATCGCTGCATCCTTAACAGAACTTGCAATAGCATCTAACTCACCAATCAATGTATTGGAGTCCTCAAATTCTTTAAGGTAGGGCCTTCAATACGCTTTCCTGTGCCTGAAAGGATATCCACTAAAAATTTCTTCATCAATAAGTCCTCCTATAAAATTTTCAAGCCTCTGTTAGGTGATCCCTACACCTTAAACACCTTCATAACTTCGTCCCCAAGGTGGTTATATTACTTTGACAGCGATGCGGCCGGTTTTTGGTTTGTTAAAGGGGCGAGAGGTGTTGCTGTGGAGTGTGGTCCAGGCTTCTTCGTCCTGCACCTTTTCGTCTTTTTGGTTTCGGAATAGGAGTAATGAATTCGGCCCTACGTCGGTTATTTAAAATGCGCTGTGTCGACTGGCGCTGCTCATCAAGTTCCCAATGACGTGCCGGATACTCATAAGGGGAGTTTAGGATTGGTTTTTCGAATAATTGATTATTCATACCCAACACTCTCTCTAAAAAAAATAAACTATTTATCAAACATATATCTCTATTGTCACGAATATTTTCTATTATCATTAATTTCTTCTTAAAATAAGAAAATCCTGCATTAAGTTCTAAATAATACCATCTATCCCACAATTTTGTCGTATTACTCTTTAATTTAGCTAGTTACCAATAAATGAAACTAATTACATTGCCTGTTGTACTTTTCTTAGGGAAGGATACTCTTATGGATAATCGGTACACAATATAATTTTTAATGTTTCCTATACGTTTTGGGTACAAATATTCTAATGTTAATCGAGTGCTCAACGGGGTTATTTAGAAGGAGTTTTTTATGTTGGTCAATAATTTTCAGTCGAGTGGCGTGGGGGAGTTTCACCCCCACGCTCTCACGGAACCGTAAATGACACTCTCGCGTCATACGGCTCTTACAGTCTAAACCGTTCTAAACGGTTTTGCTTTATTCACCTGGCTCCTCCCATTTTATGGTTGACCTTTAGAATAAGGCCAGACTGTGCAACCCCTTCGCTCCAGCTCAATTACGAGCCTTCCTCACTAATACGAGCTGCTCCGCCCCTGTGCCCCGCATCGGTACTCTCATCCTAAAGGGGGCCTCCCTATCGGATTTCTCCCTTAGCATCGGAGCGACAGGTTCCCACGTTCCATACAGAAGCCTAGTATAAGTTCACGCCGCCTTTATGCCGGACGCCGACTGGACAGTAAGCAGGTTTCCTCCAGACTTATCCCGGATTAACACACCCCCCCCGGTTTTGACGCCATCAAATTGGTTTCGACACTTCGTCAGCGGTTCGCTCGCGCTCGTCTCCTTATACCATACCTGACAGGTTTCATCCTGCCTTTTCCTTAACGCTCACCACCCAGGCTCTTTACCTGCGCAGCTTAAGGTGGTTTAAAGCCTGCTCCTGCAAGCCGGCTTTGAGGGGCCTACCCCCATCTTCTGTACAGTTCCACACTATCTGTCAGTGTGTTCGTGGCACACTTGTGTCCCGAAATTATCCGAAGTTATCAGTTCGGGCACTACTCATCGGTACTAACTACATTTTCTTTTGTGCATAGATAAGTTGCTAAAAACCCATTAAAATAGCTTACTTCATCGATCGTAAATCCGGATTTTTTTAATAGACTTTCCATGATCCAGTCAAAAGTTGAATACTCTTCTTTTATATGTATTTTAGTTTCTTCTGCAATTTTTGCACTAACATCATTTTCAAGCCTGTTTATTATTTTATTTAAAAAATCGTCATAATCTTCAACACTTGATGGAAAAACTACATCCCGCAAATATAGTTTGCCTCCGACTTTTAGCATTTCAGAAATTCGTTTTAAGGCAACCATTTTCCAAAAGTCAGGAAGATGATGTAAAGCAAATTGTGTTATTACAGCGTCCACTGATTCCCCTTGATGAATATATGTTAAGAATCCGCTATGAATAAATTCTATATTGCTTCTCTTCATCTTTTTTGCTTTTTCATTTGCGAAATCCAGCATTGTTCTTGATACATCTAAAGCAATAACTTTTTTACAGTATTTAGACACTTCTATTCCAAAATCTCCCGTTCCCGTACCAATTTCAATAATTACCTGTTCCGCCTATAAATTAATAGCAGTTGAAATCTCCTCTATCTCTTTTTTAATATCTCTTAAATTTTGCATACCAGAATCATATTCTTCTACCTTTTTTTTATCCGCATAATCCACCCCAACCTGTTTTAATTCATCATAATACCATTTAGAAGGTGAAATTACTTTTTCAACAAACTCTTTGGGTATCGAAGTTCTATCACTTATTTCCTTTATGCTCATACCTGTTCCATGGTATCGCAAAACTACTGACTCCATAGTTTCCCCCACTTCAACGATATGTAAATCCGGGTCATAAAAACGCATAACTCTTTGCCCCCAGGACTGCTCCTTTATCTCATGAAGAAATTCCACATTCTTCTCTTTAAGTTTCCCCAAGATACTTTCCATCTCGTCCGTTTCAAAATATAGTTCAAAGTCATGCGTTTTCCTTAATACGTTACTATTTCTTTCTCCCAAAAGCCTTAGGTAGTGTTCCTCTAAATGAATTGCAAAGTCACCTTCAAAAATGACATTCTCGCCAAAGTCAAATTTTACTTTTTGTCCCAACATATCTTCATAAAAGTTTCTTGCTGTCTTTACATCTTTTACAACAATCAGTGAGCATACATACTTCATCAATCATTACTCCCCTAAAACTATTTTTAAAGATATTAGTTATTCAGTAAATCGGAAAATGTGAGCCTACTGACGCGGGGACGGGGTTATTGTCACCTTTGAGCTTTTAAATGTTTCTATTTATCCCAGTCAACCTCTCTTGCCTTTTAATAGCATGGCCCATGGGCTGGCATAGAGGTATTTTAATGGAATATACACCGGAGCAAGGCGACATCCTTCTTCTTGATTTTTTCTACCAACCACTATACTGTTCCGGGGATTCCCCTTTTGTCTCAATGATTATTGGTCTTAGCGGCAATGGCATGTTTTTTTCGATTTGAATAAGTTCAATATCAAATTCCCACATATCACCAAAATCAAAAAGGTAATACAGCTTTTGACCTTTATATAGCTCCATCTCTTCAATCGTTGTTTCCTCGGCCGGTTTTCCAACTTCCTCAACATTAGAGCAATAAACAGGCTTTCCAGTACGGCGGGTTCCCCCAACATAGAATGCATAAAGATGGTCATTGTCAAATTCAAAAGCTTTCTGGATTGCAAGGTGCAAATCGTCAAGAGAATGTCGATGAGAAACGTTTATTTCCCAATTTCATTTGGGATAAACGCTTTTATTGAATCCTTATATTTGCCTTTTGCTCCTTGGATTTCTTCAAGCTCACCCAAACCAAAGAATCTCATATGTTGAAAAAAAGCAGCCCCTTCAGAATACAAGCCGCCTGAATCGTTGTACTCATCTTTTATAATTCTTTCGCCTTTTTTTGCTTTGGCCACTGAGACAAGAAGATCCTTAAGAGAGAATGCGCTAATCCATCTGCCCAATTTTTCCTCAGATTCATATTTTGTCCAATATATTTGCGAAAGTTACACAATAAATAGAGGGTCAGGGAATCAAGAGGAAGCGAACGCCTTCTAGTAGATCGGTTTTTTTAATACTTTTTATGATATAATATTATACAAACATTAACTTAAAATGAGGTGATTTCATGACAATTAAAGTTACTGTTATAGTTCAAAAAGAAGAAAATTGGTATGTTGCCAAATGCGTAGAAAATAATGTTGCCTCTCAGGGTAAAACAATAGAAGAATCGTTAGAAAATCTTCGTGAAGCTTTGGAATTATACTTTGAGGATGAAACTCCAGACAATCCTAAGTTCCCTGCATTTGTAACAACTTTGGAGGTTGCTTTATAATGGGTTCAAAATATCCTGTGTTAACACCTCAAGAAATTATAAAAGTACTTGAAATATTCGGTTTTAAAAAGGTTTCTCAAAAAGGTAGTCATGTTAAGTATAAAGGGATTGAAAACCCATCCAGAGTCGCGATAATACCGATGCATAAAGAAATTGCCAAGGGAACTTTAAAAAGTATTCTAGAACAAGCATCAATTAAATTAGAAGATTTTTTAGAACAATTATAGTTTGCAGACCTTTTTTCAATTACTCTCACTCCATACTTGGAATGAGACTTTTTTGTACCCAAAAGATTATTGTAATTTCATATAACGTTTGCTGCTTACACTGCAAGGGATGCCGTTCTTTAAGTCTTCGCCAACTTCCCCAATAGACAAAACTGACGATTATAAACATCATGATCCAGTGTGGGGCATGTGCTATCAAGTTAATATATTATTAATTCTTCCTCCAAATAAAATTATAAATTTTACAAAACGAACCATGATCATAAAACTTTTCAACAATAAGTTTTAAATTGTCGCTATGGAATTTTTTGTATTTGTCATGAGCAAATGTTTGTGCAATTTTTAAAGCTTCAAAATTATCTACTTTATAATATCCTCTAACGTCTAACCAAACTGGCCAATTAAAAAGTGACGACACTTCAAACTTTAAATAATAAAGACTTTTATATCCATTAATCACCTCCAACGGTTTAGTTCTCTTGTTCTTTCTGCTAATCTCCTCACTAGTACCGGTTTTCTGTATTTTGTTATCCATACCAAATGATATTTGATATCATAAGTTGCATGGGAACTCCTTCTGTAATTTTGCATTTCCACTCACCTCTTAGTTAAAGTATCTTTTTTACTAGAGGTGAAAATACGCCTCACCAGGTTAACCTAAGGGTTTCGGCTAAAGCCGAGGGATTTAACCCCATTATACAGACATTAAATAGCAGTCATAATTTTCTTTGTGTCCCGAAATTATATGCCAAAACGCTTTAAAGGAGAGCCGATTCTCCTCCATCCGCTGGGCGAAGGCCTTCAAACCTTCCATCACATCCAACAAAGCATCCCCTGGGTCCTTATCATTGTTCTCACTCTCCCTGCATTTGTATTTAACTCAGTACTGATAGATTTTGTCAATAAATAAAGAAAATCCTGCATATAATTCTATCCAATACCTCTGTATCATTTTACTTTCATATACCTTCTCAGGCAGGAGCAAAAAAAAGGCCACTCAAGGTGGCCAAAGCGTTAGGAATATTAAATTAGGGCACAGGCAGTTTATATTGGCACTCCATAACTCCAAAGACCGGCCAAGCACCCGCTCAGGTTTTTTACAGTATACCAAACAGGTTAAGGGCAAGGACGATAATGACAATAGGAGCCAGGAATTTCAGTAGAAATGCCCAGAGCTTCTTGGTACTTTCTTTTTGGACGGCAACTTCTTTTGAGAAGTTTTCAATACCCCAGACCCATCCTACGAAGATGGCCATGAACAATGCACCGAATATGAGAATTATATTGTTCTCCACGTAGTCGATAAACTCAAATATCTCCATGGAAATAATGGAGGAAAAGCCGATGATTACCACAAGGATCAGGGTAATTATTGCGGACTTGGCCCGGGTAAAGCCAAACTCGTCTTTTAAAAATGCTATGACCGCCTCCCAGACGGCAATGGCTGATGTAAAGGCTGCAATATAGAACCCCAAGTAGAACAGGGTCCCCCAGAACAGGCCGCCCGGCATCATATTAAATACATTTGGCATGGTGACAAATACCAGTCCCGGCCCTCCTGAAGGCTCCAGGCCAAATGCAAAGACTGCAGGAAATATCATAAAACCTGCCAAAACGGCTACCAAGGCATCTGCCAAAGTAATTACCACTCCGTTGGGTATGAGCTGCTGGCTATCGTCTTTTTTCATATAGCTGGGGTAATTTCGGGACACATTAATAATTTTTATTCTTTTGCATTGGGTACAATCCACACTGCATTACTCAAATGCTCAATGGTTATCAGTAGGAACTTTTTTTATGTTTGCAGGGTTCCTTTCGGGAGTGCCTTAATATCCATATCAAATCTTTCTTCAAGATCAGAATTAACCCCTAAGACAAGTCCCCGTTTGGATATGATGCTTTGTTACATATTATTTAGTTTCAATTATATTCAATAATTTTCATTGTGTCCCGAAATTATTATCCAAACAAACTAGATATTTGTACTGCTTGGGTAACCTCTCTTCTGAAAGCTGTATGCCTGGGATATTTACTTCTATATCTTTCAACTAAATCCATACCTTCCTGCTTTTTCCCCCTGTTCGCCAAAGTTTCAGCCATTGCAACCAACAACCCTGCCGCTTTATGATAACTTCCCCGATACTGGTTACTGACAATTGCTACTATCCTGCCTTCAATTGCATTCATACACCATTTCATAAAAAGTTCCTCTTGCTCACTAGTTAGCTTTATTGACTCTATCATAAGACCAACAATTTTCCGATACTTTTCAATATACTCCTTACTTGGATAATAGCCCGTATTTCCAATCGTATCATCCCATTGCTTGCTGAGAATTTTAGCATAACTTCCTTCCTTTGATAAGATCGTCATCATAAAAGTGACAAAGAGAGGTTTTGGATTATCACTGGAACTCCACCCAAGCGGACCTTTGCCTTTACACATCTCAAATACCTTTTCATATCTTCCGCCTAAAAGTAGGGCGTTGATTAAAACCGCCTCTGAGGCATAAGATGTATTTCGCTCATTACCGTAGTAGTTATTATCAGGCACCCTGCTTTTACCTCGAAGTTCCATAATCCTTTGTTCAGCTTCATCCCGGATCTCTTCAAAGCAACAGCATTCAATAGCAGCATAATATAAGTCAAGCAAATATTCCATAGAAGGTTTGGAATACATACATTCTCTATACGCTTCCAGTTTCAACTTATCATCTTTCAACTTTTCCCCTATTCTTGAAATGGTTTCTGCTACTTCAGCCCTTATTGTATAATCCCGGGGAATCCTGGACAAACCTTCTCTGGCCACCTTAAGGACCAAATCTATATCCTCTTCCATCTCTAAAGCTGTAATCCAATCAATGTATGCCCTGGGAAATTTATCTCCGTATTGTCGTGCAAATTCTGAAATAGCAGAAATACCACCCTTTAAAAAAACAGCTTCCCTAAGTAACTCGCTAGTAAAATACGACTCGCTGGCACCCATTTGCCTTTGGTCTTTCAAAAACTCAATCCATTCTGCTAAAAACAAATTCAAATCTGGTAACACAGAGTCTAAAGCATTAATTATGTTTTTAAATTTGATTCTACTAGCCATATATCTATATTCATTCATTGATTTATACAAAGAAACAGAACGCTCTTCGGTAGGCGTATTCATATATACAGACCTTAGAAAGAGCGCAACATGTTCATCCATATCTACCTTTAACTGATTACGAAAATCGGGATCGCCAGGAAGATGTCCCGGTTCCTGTCCCATCTTCAATATGTCAAACAGTCTTCTATAAACTTCCTCAGCCGTTTTAAACTGCTCTTGCAGCAATATTCTTCTGGCTTCCAGAAAAAAATCGTCCATCTCCTCTGCCCAACTTTCACCGCCCCAATCTCTTTCTTCATGGATATCATCATCCCAGCCCCATCCGTCGCAATATTCACCATCATCAACTCTCTGTGCAAAAGACTCTATCTCTTCCAACAGCGTTTCTACATCGAGCACAGCATCTTTTTCCTGCTTAGGTAGAATTAACTTATCCAAAAACTCTTGTCTTTTTGAAGGATGTTCTTCGCTGGCCCAATTCAAAATCAGTTTTAAGAGATTTTCTGAAGAGAGATTTTCTAAACGTATCCGTGCTTCTTCCATAAACTCTTTATAACCTAGGACAACCATGCTGCTCATCCTTTCCTTTTCTGTTTCATAATTTCGATAGTCTGCAACTCGGAATCCGACAAAGGCCGCACCTGAATAACAGGGAGCAATAGGACCCCCTGCAAGAATCCACCTGCTTTGTCACAGTATTCCACAATATTGTGCAAATTCCTGCCCAGAAAACCGGCCTTTTCAGGAAGGCTGCCGGTGTCCTGGCCTTTAAGGATACTTTTTATGTTTCCAGGATCCTTTCGGGCCTCGCTTGCGTGTCATAAAATCCATATCAAATCTTTCTGCAAGATCAGAGTTGGAAAAGACGATTCCAAATTGCGTAACGTGGTGTGGCATTCCCGGAACTACAACTCTGGCTATTCTTAGCATAGCTACATTATTATCCCCAATTAAATAGCAGGCAATAATTCTCTTTGTGTCCCGAAATTATACCATAAACAATTTCCGCCCTTGACAATTTAATATTACATATAATATCATAGGAGTAACGGGGGTATGATTTTGGGAAAGATAGAAAAACTATTACACAAAATCTTTAACCATCCAATTCCAAACGACATTAGGTATAGTGAAATTGCAAACATCCTGATTTCCCTAAAATCATTACCTTAATGAATACGGAGTTAGTTCGCCCATACCAGGTTAAACTGGTTAGAGAACTCCTTGAAAACATTGGAATTGTTCAGGAGGATTAAGTATGAATAAAAAACTAAAATTTAACCTTGGAAAAGTTGATTCTAAGAAGTTTAACTCAATAAAGGATGTTGAAGAATTTATCACTGTGTCCGATAATTACAAAGAAATTGAACTTAAAAATAAACATTACGAACAATTGGAATATCCAATTAAACTACAAAAAACCTCAGATGAACATAGCACTTATTGGGTTGCTGAACATCCTGACCTTCCCGGTTGCATGACACATGGATACACTAAAGAAGAGGCCCTTGCAAATTTAGATGACGCAAAGAAAGGCTGGATTTATTCTGCATTATCTCATGAAATGCTCATACCTGAACCTGGAACGAAATCTGAAATTGAAGACTGCTCCGGGCGAATTCTATTACGTGTTCCCAAAGAATTACACTATCGACTGTTACAAAAAGCAAAAGAAGACGGTACTAGTCTTAATCAAGAACTGTTATTTCTGGTTTCAACCGCGCTTGGAACTAAACCTTCACTGAGGAACAAAAAGCTTTAAATGTCCCAAAGTAATATTGAAGGGCTATTACAAAACTTAATTTTGTGATAGCCCTTTATAATATAAGATTGCTAATTCTTTTATCATTTCCTCCTGTTTTTTCTTTCCGGCAACCTTTTTGTATCTTTTTATGATTCCGCACACTCCTTGATAACCTTTTCTATTCAACTGCATGTAACATCTGCATGGTGCGTATTCTGGTTACAAACGGGCTTATAATTAAAATCTCTCTTGCCGTATTTAATATATCATTAGCGTATACAGGAGAAAAGGTGGTTTTATTAAAGATAATGTCAATTGATTCTGCTGCAATGCTTTCTCCTTTTGCTTTATACCCGATGGCCGCATAGCCGGAAAGCCGCTTATGATACATCCTCTCCAGCATTCTTACATTGATATCAACATAATCATAAATCTGTACTTCGTCCTTGTTATCAAACAATCTGTGCAGCCTGCCGGCATATTGCTGCAAAGTACCTTTCCATGAGATCGGCATAGCCAGAAACATTGTATCAAGTCTCGGCTCATCAAAACCTTCGCCTATGTATTTTCCCGTGGCTACCAATGTAAGCTGCTTGTCACGGGCATTTTTTTAACAGGCAAACGCATTGCCTGTGCACGATAAAACTCCGGGTTCTTAAACGCTGCTAAACGCTTCAGATAATTAAGTGCCTGGTGAGAAAAATCTTTCTTAGGAACATACAGCATTTCAGCCTTTATAATTTCAATACTTGCGGGAAAATCATTTCTCAGTAATTCTCGCTTTTTTATTTCCCATGGCTTTTGTTCTTCTCCGTCTTTTCTTAATTCCCCAAGTTCACTGCCATGACATAATTTCATTATTAACTGCTCAATTTCGTTTTCAGAGATTCGTCGTATACCTGATAAATATAACCATTGATCGTCATACGATCTGCCGTTTTCATCAATAAATTCACTGTTACCATTGTTTCTAGCAGCTTTTTGCAAGGCAGAGCTATCAGGTTTCCCAATCCACCCTTTGGCATAGTATCCTGATTGGGAAAAAACCTGTCATATGATTTAAATTTTATCTCATGCCTCTTTGTCATAGCATTAGTAAGCAACGAACTGCCGAATTTCCTCGCTAATGCGGCAGATATTGGCTCATTGAAAAAAAACCATGCATGGGCACCTCTGCCGGAACGGGAGCGTTCAACAGCTAATGGAATAGAAAATTCCGAGCATACTTCACGAAGCACAGGTATATCCTTTTGCCAGTCTTCTCCATCAAAATCTATTGCGAGAAAATAACAGGTTTCATCAAGACACAACGGATATACTCCCGCAACAAAGTTGTTATGCCCCCGCAAATGGTCATCCACAGTGTTTTCGTCCAAAGCAGCATAATCCTTATTTTGGCAGCTATAGCAATATGCTTTTGGCTTATTGCATAATCCTGGCTTCCATTCATTTAAACAAACCGGTGAATACCCTGCAGTCCACTTTTTACGGTCCTCCCACCTTTTCGCATAAACATCATCTCGTCCCTTAAACAGTGACATGAACAATTTAATTTTTTCTTCGGGAGCTGACATATTGTCGATATCCAAAGCATGTTTGTTTTCTGCCTCATTTTTTACAGGTTTAGATGCCCCAAAAGTAATATCCTCAGTACTGCCATGAGCTTTTGAGAACTGCACCTTCAGTTTTTCTATCTCATCTTTTAATTTAACATTTTCCATCGATACTGCCTGATATTTTTGAAACAACTCTTCATAATTCACAACTGCACCTCTAACACTGTTTAGATAATAGCAATGTTTAAATTTCGGCTTAAAATCATTTAATCCTGCCAAACACTTTTTTTGTCTATCTTCGAAAAACAGAAAACAATACACCCAATTAGCGATAGATTAAGTTGTCAAGAGAGCGCATTTTACATTACTACCCTAAATTCCCGGTAAAATTATAACTATGTTTCCAGATTAATCCCCAATCTCTCCATAATGTGACGCTGTGGTTTGGTAATCTCCGTGAGGATATGCCCGTACTTGCCTGAATAATTGACCTTAGTCAGCGTCTCCATTTCCAAAAGGAGTTCGCGGGTCGTATATTTCTCCATAAGTCCGGCGTCTCGCATCTTTTTACGCAGCGCACTCATGAAGATAAGAGCAATGAACTGGACAAAGAGCCTGCCGTCCATGGCGGCCGAACTGTGGATGCGCAGACGTTTCATATCCAACTGGTTTTTCAGATCATCAAAACACTTCTCCACGGCATCTTTGTTCCGGTAAACCCTGAGCGCTTCCACAGGATCTTTGATATCGTTAGTCAGGAGCACATAAAAGCCGGCATAACGGTTACGGTACTTCTGGATGGCTTCGTTGTTAAAGAGTACTTTTCTGCCCCGTACAGGTGTCTCTTTAATGGTAAAGAAGGCTTTGTAAGCATCTTCGTGATCGCTGAAAATCTGACCGCTTTCCAGTTCTTCTTTGTAGGCTAGCAGTTCTTCAGTAAAGCCATCGGTGGCAGCTGCTGCAGCATGAGCATTGTAGTACAGATGCGCATAACAGCGCCGACGCTCTTTTCCCCAGGGATACAGCTTTGTGTGGACATATAGGATCTCATCGTCAAGCTTACGGTAGCCATCCGGATTCTGAATGGTATCCCGAACCTCATCAATAATTTGTTGGACCCACTTTCGGGAGGGGACTGCAATCGTAAATTTTTCCCGTGCCGCCAGCAATTCATCCACATTCTTTTGACTGTAAAAACCTCTATCCATCACCAGGTGCAGTTTAGAGAGGTTGAGGTAGCTGAGGGTCTTCAAAATATTGTGCAACGTAGTGACATCAGTGATATTACCCGGTAAGCAATTGTAGTAGACCGGCAGTTGGCTTTCCTGGCCAAAGAGAAGGGCCAGGTTAATCTGTCGTAGTTTCTCCCCGTCCCGGTTGTAGCCGTATTTAACGAATTCATTCAACTCCCCATAGGAGGAGACAGAAGTAATATCATAACACAGGTAATCATTCTCCAACACTTTCTTGCCCCATTTGGCAAAGAAGGTTTGCTGCCCGTCACTATTCAAGGACTTAAGGATTTCGCTGATACGTTGACTGGTAAGTGTGCTTTTGTAAGGATGGGCGTGGCTCTTACTCCAGCCTTCACAGTGGGTTAAGGGATCTCCCCTCATGGTTAGGTAATAAGCCATGCACAGAATTTGCTGGTATGCCCCAGGAAAGCAGGCTTTTAAAACTTTGTCCAGTTCAAGTTCAGCTTTAATACTGTCTAACAGTAATGCCGGACCGATAATCTTGGCAGTTGCAGTAACCGCCGGATCCCTGACTGCTGCCAGTTCCGGGTCAAGCCGCTTGGACGGAATGAATTCCCCTGTCTCAGGATCGAGCTTTCCGATGCAGACCTGTTTATTGCGGGGTTGTTTCTTTCCCTTATCCCAGACAGCGGTTGCTTCATAGACGTATGTAACACCGGTTTTCTTGTTGACGTGATTAGAGCAATATGTCATGCAAAACATCCCCCTTTCATAGTTACAATTATAACTATAATATCGGGGAATTGCAAGCTAAAATATGGCTATTAAGCAGCTAATTTACTTGGTTTATGCTGTTTCATAGTTACAAAATGTGCGGGACGTTAGGTACTACCTAACCTCTTCTATTTTTTTAACATGAAAAAACATTTGCACATCATTGAAAGAATGAAGTTTCTGCGATTTTATCAACGGCTTTTTGTGTTTGTTCCTTCATTGCTCCTTTCACCCTCTAACTAGAGGTGTCCCCAAATTACTTCCGAGCACAAAAAAAGCACCCTCTTAGGTGCCAAACCATGATTTCTATTTACTTGCTTTCAATGCTTTGATAAATGCATTCAGCCAACGGATCATAATTCTTATCAACAGATCTAATGGTTGCTTCTAACAGTGTTTCTTTCCCAATTAAGGACCAGTTAATAATATGACCACATTGAAGAGCTAATTGACGTATAAACTCCCTTATAGTCCTGCCATTTCCTTCCCTAAACGGGTGAATCATATTAATTTCTGACAGGTAATAGGCCACCTTTTGGGAAAATTCCTCCACATTCAGCTCCTTTAAAAACCTGTCCCTTTTTAATTCATCAAATATCACTTCAAGGTTTTCCTTAATAAATTGACTTTTGCAAAATTTCGTTGAGCCTTTCTTAATATTCTCTGTTCGGAATTTACCGGCAAAGGGATATATGTCTTGAAAAATGTACCTGTGTATCTTCGTGATATGTGCAACTCCGAATCTGCCTTTAAATGACTGCTCTTTTTCAAGTTCGTACTGCCGAATCAGTGTAATATCAGCTTCATACTAAGCCAAAGCTTTTGCATCCATAATATTCTCTTTATTTATCAGTATGTCTGTACCCTCATAGCAATAAATAGATTGACCCGTTTCTTTACGGTTATATTTAGAAAAGCCACTCCTTTTAGCCATTGTTATTTTCCAAACCTAGAAGCATGCATTTTCTTTACTTTTGCAACAGCCTCCCTGCTGCTAATTTTGTCTTCAAGATACTGTTTCCCAACTTCCTGCGCATGCTTACTAGGCTTTAAATTTTCAAACGCTAGTGATGCACCCACACTTTCAATTACTCTTTTTGTTTTTGTTTTTGTGTTATTTAAGGCTCTATTTTCCAAAATCCTCACCTCTACCAGTATTATACCTCAACTATAACTTAAAAGACAATGTGGCATTATAGTACTTCTCGAAACTCCAGCACACAAGTTATGCAAATCCTTTTCCAGCTGCAATCTTTTACGGTTTGACCTTTTCTAGCTTCAAATGGCACTGAATGAAACTTAAATACAACTTCGTCATCAGGATGAAGATATTTCGTTATTTCGGGATACTCCTTCAGTGGTTAATAGACCATTTTGTCCATTTTATAGGGTCAGAAGGGATTGAACATACTTCATACACTTATCGCACTCCCCAAAACCGGCCATATTTCCTCCGGACTGACACCCATCAGTACCGCAGTAAAAGGTGAACAGGGGGAGATTAATATGCGGGATTGACCGCAGTCATATAAAGATACATGCTTCCCCACCTCTGACACCCCTGTGTCCCTTAGTGCCAGTCTGACCGGCTAATTCTCGCACCAAAGGGCAAAATAGCAAGCTTCGCCAGCTTCAGGTGCTGTAAACCGAAAGGGATGCCGATAATCGTCAGGCATATGGAAGCTCCCACAACAAGATGGGTGATACAAAGTTCCCAACCTATGAGCAGAATCCAGGGCCTTGAATTGCACCACCATTTCCGTATCTTTGATCTCGTAAACAGGATTGGGAGTATAGGAGTGAACCTCTCCATAAGCTTTAGCATTGAACTGGTTTGTCTAAACAGCTTTTCAGTGCAAGCCGATATTGATCAGCTTGTTCTTCCACTGTGTCTGCCTTAGATCAAGAATATATTTCTTATCTACGCCAAAGATAGCTGGTATCGTAAGTTCACCGTATGCCGAAGCTTCAAGAGCTACTATCGAAGAAGCGGTCATACTATCAATTGATTTCTACAATCGCCCTATGACTGCTTTCAGAACGCAAGGCTTTACTGTGATGATGGTAATTGCATGGACTTCATTGTTGCATGCAATATTTGAGCAAACAGGCGTAGATTATTATCACTATGATAAAGAAGGGAAAGGGGTGCTTTTATGAACCTGGCGAAAGTTTCTTCAAACGGTCAAATCACTGTACCTGTTGATATAAGACGCAAACTCAATATCAAAGAAGGAGACAAGATTATTTTTTTAGAAAAACCCAATGGTGAAATTGTTCTTCAAAATTCCTCCGTTATCGCCATTCAGCAAGCACAGAGTAAACTAGACGACATTCAGCTTTCTGAGGATGAAATATTGCAAGATATCATGGATATACGCTACAGCGAGAAAAAGCAATCATGAAAATTATGATTGATACCAACGTAATTATTTCTTCCCTGTTAAAGCAGGGCTCCGTGCCTGATATTGTTCTAAATTATGTCTGCAATAACCATGATCTGATTTTATGTGACCATATTAAGGTTCTCTTTCTCAGGACCATGCTCCATTTTTAAAGCTTTAGATTTCATTGCGGCAATTTCCCCAGATAGCCGCCTGAGTTCTTCTGAGAGTTGGTATAGGTATTCTTTCATTACTTCTCCCTTCCACTAGTTACACTATTTATACAAAGTCAAGCTTCTGCCTCGTTTCGTTAAAAAAATCATCAGTAAGTTTATCCTCCAGACCATTTTTCCGATACACCCAGTCAGCATAGTGATAGTTCATCCGATCAATCAACAAATAATCAATCTTTCCTTTAAGTGGTTCTGAAAGCCCATCTGCCCCTGGAAGCATGGGTGCAACCATAGCGTAAGTCTTTATACTAGCTTTATGCAATTCATCTAATACTTTTATCCTATCCTTTATCGAAGGTGCATTGGGCTCAAATAACTTTTTAATGGCTTCGTCTGCCGTGGTGATTGAAAGACCGACTTCTAAATCTTGCATTTCTTTCAGAATATCAATATCCCTAAGTACTAACGGTGAACGTGTTTGAATTATCACAGGCCAGTTATTTTGAGCCAGTATTTCCAGGCATTGTCTGGTCAATTTATATTTTTCCTCAAGAGGTTGGTACGGATCGCACACGCCACTTACCCACACTCTTCCCCGCTTTTTTTTCGTTATCTCCACAAGAAGTAAATCTGCTGCGTTTATTTTAACATCAACGAAATCTCCCCAGGGCTCTTTATGTCCAGTAAACCTTTTCATAAAACGAGCATAACAATATGAGCAGGCATGCTGACAGCCCACATATGGATTAATAACCCAATCATATATCTTGGATGCAGAGAGAATTGTTTTTGCCTTTATTTCTTTAATAATCATAGTCTTATCACTAACGTTGCATAAAAAATTTAAAACTATATCAAGCTCAAAATGCTAATAATACGTATTACTTTTTTTCCTAAGTATGTTATATTCTTACAGTCACTTTTTCCCCCTGTGGTTAAAAGAGCAATCTCTTAAAGGTAGCCCTTTCCACATTTTGACATCTATATTGTTTTAGAGTATTACCGGATCATAATAAAGCTCATCGAGATGATCCGCTTCGCCTGCTATCACCTGCCTTAGGGTTTCTTGGTATATCCTTTCATGATCTATACTTCGGGCAAAGATACCATGGCTGCTCATCAGCCGTGCTACCCGGTTCTTGCCGCAGTTGATACCATCTTTCTGGAGCTTCCGGATTATCCTCGGGCTACCGTATGTTTTGCAGGATTGTATATACACCCTTCGGATTTCCTTGAGCAGTTTGTTGTTATTACTTGCTCTGTTACTTTCCGGTCGTGTCAGCCAGGCGTAGTAGCCGCTTCGAGATACTCCCAATACCCTGCACATCTTCTATCCGAAATTCGAAGCGGTGCTGCTTAATAAATGCATATGCTATTTCTGGTGTTTTGCGAAGATGGCCGTGGCCTTTTTTAAGATTTTGTTTTCTTCCTCTAAATCGGCTATTCTTTTATGCAAGCGCCTGGTTTCTTCATCCTCGGGCCTTAAATTACCGCTCCCGGGGAAGGCGTTTTCTTGGTGGTCTTGGTACTGGGCGATCCACTTATGCAGTGTATTCGCATGAACACCAATCTCCCTGGCTACTGCCGACACCGGTCGCTTCTGTTCCAGTACTAGTTTTACAGATTCCTGTTTAAAGTCTTTATCAAATTTTCTTCTCATTGATGGACACCTCCGCTACCTTTATTATATCAGCCATTCTACGTGTCCATCAAATCGGGGTAAAGCCAATCATACCTTTAAATTTAACATCATTTTTTCTCTACTTTATCTGTTTATAAAAACAAATGCTACAAACATGTTTTCTTATTAGGTCAGAAAAGCTAATCAAATTCAACTATTAAACATTTCACCCCTTCGTTTGTAATATTCTTTGCAATAAAGCTATTATCGGCTGATAATTGAAATTAGAGGGACACCAAAATTAGAGGGACACCATACTAAATAATGGTGCCGCCCCCCCACTGCTCCAACTGTATTACAATACTTGTTTAACCACACCGATATTATTCCCACCTTGATGGTGTTGTCAAGTACCCCGCCGCCTGACACAGTGTGGGCAGGTGCTATCAAACTTCAATTACAGTCAATAATTTTCATTGTGGATATTATCTCCCATCTGCCGACTCCGTAATAACCCCGGGGAACAACTCCGCCAGCTTCTCCATGTTAGTCTGCACCAGGTCTTTCGTCTCCATTTTCAGCTTGTCCTAAATATAACATCCAGTATATTCAGTAAGCCTGTTTTGCACTTATAGAATGCTTATCATTATTTATATCCATGACTCTGACCGTAGCCTGTCTGCAGTTAACTCAATCTGTGCTGGGGTAAAGCGTCGTTTCCTTGGTATCCAATTATGAACAGCCTGTACCAAGACATCCTGGTCATGCAACTTTTCCTCTGTCGTCAGCCAATGCACTGTGGCAAGCAACTCCAATCCCAGCGGCGTCTCAAAACCTTCAACCAACCGCACCACCCGTTCAAAGCGTTCACACGTTGCCGTATGTGTTTCAAGGAAGGCTTCGGCATCTCGTACCGCCCCCGGTACCAGGGTCAATTGTTTGTCAGGCGCATCACCGCCATCGGCATATCCTGCAACTAAATGGCCTTCAATAGTACGGAGCACATGGTGCAAATTTTCTGCATAAGGACCGTAGGGTGCTCTCACATAACGTAGCCGTAGCGGCTCGCCGGCAACTTGCAGGAAATACATTAACTTATGAACCTCCAGCAAGGTGATAGTCGGATCCAATAGTGCTGCCAAATACCGATCCATCAAACCAACCAGCGCAGCCCGACCGGTTGTCATCCTGGGAACCTCGGTTGAATTATTGGCACGCTTATCCGTTGGTTGACCTCCTGGCTCATATACCTGCACATTGACATCGGGCAAAGTGATCATGGCCCGTTCGATACGGATCCGCACATCGTTCCAATCAAGCCCCCCCAACCCACTACCCAGGGGTGGAATAGCTATGGAGCGTATGTTGCGTATCTGAATTTCCTTCACTAAAGCAGCAAGTCCGGCTTCAATGTCCTCGATGCGACTTTTCCCACGCCAATGGCGTTTGGTGGGAAAGTTAATAATGTAATGTGGATGGATCAGCCTGCCCGTCTCGAAGACAAACATGCGTCCGGGCTGGACTTCTCCACGTTTGCATGCTGCAGCATATGCCTTAAAGTTATCAGGAAAGGTCTTTTTGAACATGAGGGCAATGCCACGTCCCATCACTCCCACGCAGTTAACGGTATTAACTAAAGCTTCAGCCTCGGCCTGTAATATATCGCCTTGCATGTATTGAATCATTACCTACTCCTCCTATCTTAATAATACCAGTTAGGGAGAATTTCCACGGCTGGTTTATCTGCACATTCCCTCAATGCTCTAATCACACGGTTGTGTGTTGATGAACACTGTACTCCAATGCGTTGTATCAGGTGCCAGGGAAAAAACTCGTAAACCAGAAACTCGGCCTGTTTTCCTTCTTTCACTTCCGGATTCCGAAAATCCGTGGTTGCTACTGCTTCCCAATCAACCTCGTCTATCTGGTCCAAACGGTTGTCCGGGTAGAACCGGGCAATTACTCGCCCGGAACCCCCACAGACCCGGACGTGCGAGTTTCTCGCATCCGGTTCCTCTTATCACGGTTTCGCAGAATAAGCGGAGTGAACTATCCTGACTTGAGGTAGTGGTAGAAAGCGCAACATTTCAAGAAACGCTTCCCACGTGTATCTACCTTTATGGGTCCTTCTGTTTAGCCATTTTCGCCATGCCCGTATTAGTTCAATGCGGAAGTATCCCAAGCTCGGACCGTTATTGGTGATCCCATAATACTGGAAATGGCCCTTTAGCTTCTTTACAAGGGTAGCATGTTGTTCACGAATAGGTCCATGCCGGTTTTGGCGGCACCATTCCCTTACCTCTTTGATTTTCCTGCTCAGGCGTTTCTTTTCTGTCTTCCGTTTAACTATCCAATTCTTCTTCCTGCTCCTGTCCCAGTAGTGGGTGAACCCCAGGAAGTCAAATGAGCTTGGCTTTTCCGAACCCCGCTGTGGACTTATAAATTGTACTAGGCGAGTCTTCTCCGGATGTAGTGTCAGCCCAAACTTTGCACAACGCTTGGGTAATACTTCTAGCACTTTCCGTGCATCCTCTTCCTTCTCGAAGCCGAGGATTACATCATCAGCGAACCTCGTCATGAAAACTTTCCCTTTCATGCGTGGTTTGACCATCTCCTTGAACCATACATCCAGCACCTTGTGCAAATAGATGTTGCTGAGAAGCGGTGATATGACTCCGCCCTGGGGGCTTCCAGTTTCTGGAAAACTAATGTTTCCATCTTCTTGAACACCCGCGTTTAGCCACTTGCCTATCAGTCTTCGTATTACTCCGTCATTCACCCGCTGACCAATTATTTCCCTGAGATGTCCATGGTCTATCGTGTCAAAATACTTCTGTATGTCAACATCGATGATCCACCCTCCGCGCATACCCATAATCTCCTGCCAAATTGATTGCAGGGCCTGATGCGGTGATCTCCCCGGTCGAAAACCGTATGAGCATTCTAGAAAGTCCTGCTCGAAAAGTGGTTCCAGCAACATCTTTACTGCTCGCTGTAGCACTTTGTCTTCCAGGGTCGGTATCCCGATTGGGCGCATCTCTTCCCGGTTGCCACCTTTGGGTATATATACTCGCCTTACTGGCGGCGCAAAGTACGTGCCCGCCTTGGCTTGCTCCAAGAGGTTCGCCAGGTTTTCATCAAGGTTGGCTTCATACTCTTCTGCCGTTACCTGATCAACCCCCACTGCCCCGTCTTTTCGGGTTTGCCGGTAGGCTTCCCGCATCCATTCCAAGTCCATGTGGTATGTTAGCGAAGTAAAACAGACATCCGGTAGTTGTTTGGCCAGTTCCGCTATCCGTTGTTGTTTCGTTGACACGTTACTGAGTTCCCTCGCACTCATTGTGTTTCCTCCCAACGGTTCCATTTTAAGGCATCTCCCTTCCCTCCACAGGGTCCTCTCGGGTGAGTTCCCCTGTTTCCTTGGTACTATGGAGGTGCTAAGACTTCTGCAGTTCATCCTGACTCGGTTCGTTTCCTTCTCCTTGTCAGTACCATCCCCTCACTCGCTTTGTTTGTGGTTTACGCTTTCGCGTCTCTTCCCGCCGTAGGAGTGAAACTGCGAGAAGCCAGGAGCTTTTACCTGGATCCCCCATCAGGATAACAAGATGGAAACATACAGATTTTCCCAGGTTTCTGGGGAACCTTTGTATATCTGCCCTGCTCTTCGACCCCGGTCGGACTGCTCATGCCAGGCCATTCAGCATGTCAGTGCTGCCCCCGCCATTTCGACAACGAAGGCTCCAACGACGCCCTTTCGAGGCTCAATCACACAGCTTTTATACTCGTTGTCTACGCTTCACGCTGTGGGTCACCCCAACACCGCGCAAGACTCGCTCCCGGCTGTTGGCCAAACTTTACCGGATGGGTTTCTCACCCACTAGGTTCCTACAAGAAGTTTCATCTTTCGAATTCCCTTCTACCAGCCTTTTCCTGGCGCAACGAAACTCAGTTAAAACAGCCCCAGCATTGGACAGGCTGAATGCCCAGCGATACCCTTCGGCCTCGGCCCACTCAATGGTCTTGGACAAATCTGCTTCCAGATGTATGATTGGCCTTTGTCCGCCAACATAACTCAAGTCCGGGTTATTAGCACGATAGATTATATACAACATAATTGAACGATAGCAGAAATAAAACGGTACATAATCACCAACACAATCCTGAGGATAACACTTTACGGGCAAGGTTAAGCGCCTTTGTTTAATATCGCTCATACCGATGAGTGCTGTTAACTTGCCCTGTTCAAGCATCTCTGCATCCGACCATAGCCCACCATCTTCAATTATTGATGATAGATTATCCACATGAGTTATATGATATATCTTATTCACATAGTTTCTCCAATTCTTTCATTTTTTCCTGCAGTTCCAGGTTATATTTTACCTTGCGGTTGAACTAAAGCTCTTTGGTTATTTCCTTCTGTAGGAAACCGATCTCCCGTTCCAGCTTTTCCAAGGCCTTTTGTTTTTCTATGGTCTGCCGGAATAATTTTGGGACACATTAAGATTTTTAATCTTTTGCATAAGCATTAATTACAAGCTACCCAGCTTTACTCAGACACTCATTGGTTATCAGTAGGGTTTTTTTATGTTTCCATAGTCCTTTAGGGCTCGCTTGAGTGGCTTAAAATCGATATCAAATCTTTCTTCAAGATCGGAAATAAATCACTCATTTCCAAAAACCCCGTTTGGATATGATGCTTAATCTTCTCTGTACATTTTTGTGAGAACTTATTGCCTGCCTATTATAATCCAGCACCTTGTCATTATTGGTGTTGCTCAAATGATCATTCTTAAAAATATCCATAAGCTTTGATGAGCACACTCCATACCTTTGTTTCAACTCCGGATAAAGTTCTAATCTACCTTTGTTTATTCTCCTGTCAATTTTTTCTGTGGCTTCAAGCAGCTCGTTGTCTTTGATATCATTGCCCAGATTGTGAACACATTCTTCAAGGTCTTTTATCAATTTGGACAATTCATTAACCTCGTCTTGTCTCAATTGCTCAAGGACATTTTTGGATAGATCGTCCAGTTCTTCTCCTATGCCGTCTGCTTTTTCAATATCAGAAACAGGGCAGGTTTTACGAAAAAGAGAAACAGCGTCGAACATATCCCCTATCAATTCTCTTCTTGTTATGCTGGGTTTAGTATTGTCAGCTATTGACTCTTTTTGTAGCAACCATAGTTTTTCAAGCAGAGCAAAGGAATCTGGCAGGCGGTTAAAACAATGTCGTGTAATGTTATATTTTTTTCCGTCAGGGGTATCATTAATTAAAGATAAATACTCTTTCTCCAGGGAAGGTTCGGTATGTTCATTTAACGACTGCTCTTTACTTTCAGTTGCTACACATTGGCCTGTGTTGGTAGTCATTACTTGTCTTACTATTAATATGACATAAACAAGAAGGACCAAAAAGAAATAAGCAGCACGATTATTGCTTTATCCATTGTTTCACTTCCTCTAAGAGATCGGATGGGGAACCTTAACTAGTTACTCCATAATCAAAAATGTGTCAAATCTCCGTCCCAGTAACATTTATCTAAATCGGCCTAGATAACCACCTCTTTATAAAACTCCAGTCTTTAACCGTTCCATTGTTGTTTAATATCCCGAGAAAAACTCCATCACCTTTACCGACCTGCCAAATTGCCTGAGCAGAATTAGTTTTTTCTGATATGCCGGTTCTTTTAACGTATTCAAAAAACGTCTCTTTGCCAATTCCGTATTCTTCTGCGACATATGCCACCAGGTATATATCAATACAGCTGGGGCCAAGTTCGTCAGGATGTGATTGTAGAATGTTTTCTCGAATAATACATCTCCACTCTGATGCTGGAGAATTCAAAATGTCAAATTTAATATCATTAATCTTATAAGCTTTATAGCTTCGTTTTTCCCATTGCTTAAGCTTTGAATCCTCACCATTTAAATCTACTAACTTGTTTAACATGGTCTCTAAATTACAAACCGTTGGTATTACATTGGTATGGAGGCCCCTACCCCTTAAGTTGTCCGGTAAAATAAATTTGTCTATCACATTTTCACTCCCTATTAAGAGTTTTTGAAGAGATAACCAGGTTATTTGTTTGCAACAGAACAATTGCATTTTGAATCACTTGACATTAATTTTGCTATTGTGGTTACAACAATTATTTGTCCAATTCGTCAATAATTTCTGAAATTCCTGCATATAAAGGAATATTACGCCAAACTTAGGGCCCATCCAAAGAAACAAGGCTAAAAGAATTTTTGCTAAAAAACTGATGGAAGTAGAATATTTCCCAAAATAACATATTCCATAATTAAATTACTACCCAACAAAGGAAAATATGGTAAAAGGTAGAAATTTACTTGTTAAAGTGTTTTATAGACCACAACTTGCAACAAAAGAATTGCAGCGTTTTGGTTATATATTTTCTATTTTGAAGGGAGTTCACTATGGCCAGAAGAAGACGTAGAGGAGAAGACCCGATAGCAGGAATAGGTGGCTTGCTTATACTTGCCGCCTTTTGGGTATGGTCAAAAGTAGGTAATACGACCTTTTATGTGATAATTGGGTCAGTATTTATTTTAACATTAGGTATAATAATTCTTTTAATCCGCAGGAGAAAACAAAAGCTTTTAGACAGTGGTATTAACGTTATTGACAGTATGACCGGCCAAATGTTTGAGGAACTAATACTGGAGCATTTCAGAAAACTTGGTTACAAGGGGCATATGACTCCGGCCACTGCTGACTATGGCGCGGATTTAGTTTTGGAAAAAGACGAAGAAAGACTAGTAGCACAGATAAAACGATGGAAGCAAAAAGTTGGCATCGAGGCTGTACAACAAACTGTGGCCTCTATTAATCACTATAACGCTAATAAAGGAATGGTTATCACAAATAGCTATTTTACCTCCAATGCTGAAAAGCTAGCTAGATCTAATAATATAGAACTCTGGAATAGGGACTCATTAATAGATTTCTTAAGCAAGGCCAGAGGGAAAGAAATGGCAGAAGAAGTAGCAACAAAACAGATAAGCAGTAACGACTGTCCAAATTGTGGAAATCAATTAGTTTTACGAAATGGCAAACGTGGAAGTTTCTGGGGTTGCAGCTCGTTTCCAAAATGCAGGTTTACAAGGGATTTCTGAGGGAGTGTAAATATTTTTGTGGACTTACTCCCTTTCTCGTAGGGAGTAATCATTTGCCAATAATTTTCATTGTGTCCCGAGATTATCCTAGAAGACCGTCCCCCGTGGTTGTCTTAACAACCCCGTTCCCGTGGCATTTCTGGTACAAGGAAAAGCGTCACACTTATATCAAATAGGCACCTTCATTCTCTTTGTTCATCTTTTTCCACTCTCTTTTATCCCTTCTCAAATATGCTTTTAATTCTATACCACATGTTTCTGGAAGGACGGTTTATGTAATCAAAGAACTCCCGTTTGTTAAGAATGAGTATATTTGTATCTTCTTTTATACACTCGCTAGGTAGGTAATTTATCAGTGCCTTTTGTTCGGATGGGCGTTGCTTAATTTTATCAATGGCCACAACTATTATATTATCGCTCTTTACCATAAAATGTTGGCTGTGAGTATCGTAAAGCTCCTTCCAAACCATTTGTCCTCGCTGTTTGTAATCATCAAATGGAAATTGAGGGAACCATAAAGGCAATTTTTCACTACATTCTTCATAATATTGCCGAAATATCGTACGGGCTACATTTAGCATATCATCCAGGCTGTAGAATTCTTCTCCTTCTCGAATCATTCTGGCTAAACGAAAAGAAAAGTCCTGAAAAAGCGTTGAATCAACTCGGTTCATAAGACCGTGTAAATATTCTTCTGAATCGGTTTTACGCTTTTCATCAAAAGCATTATTAATTCCAAGATAATAAATTCTACGCTGTGCTTGCTGTACTACATTAAAGCCAGTAGCATTTGTTGTTCCTATCAAAACGGGGT
>JAUSPO010000123.1 GCA_030656575.1 Bacillota bacterium | reverse complement strand
TTTCTCGACATTGCGTGATCAAAAAGGCTAACTATATCGGTCGATGCGGAAGAATCTTATACTGTGCAATTGGTAAAATTAGTTATGCGGAATATGAGTATTAAAATTGTATAAAAGAATATTTAAAAGACAGGTGATGTTTCCGTTGAATGAAGATATGCAGTGCAGCCGATTTTTTAAAAATTTAAGAATACTGGTTACCGGGGGAACGGGCACTATTGGCGCGGAACTGGTAAACAGGCTGCTGCAATATGAAATAGACCGTCTCCTGGTCCTGAGTAAAGATGACTCTAAACAATACCTGATGAAACAGAAATATGGTTTGAAAAAAAATCTTTCCTTTGTTTTGGGAGACGTAAGGGAATACCAAACTCTAAAAGAGGCCACCCGGGGTATGGATCTGGTTATCCATACTGCTGCCTTAAAACAGATCCCCATCTGCGAAGAGAACCCCCAGGAAGCAGTAAAGACCAATATTATGGGCACTTACAATCTGATTAGAGCCAGTATGGAAAACGGGGTGCAAAAAGTTATAAATATCAGCACTGACAAGGCCGTTTTTCCAACAAATACTATGGGTGCAACCAAGTTTTTGTCAGAAAAACTGATCCAGAATTTCGCCCGACAGGATGACAAGAGAACCAGCTTATGCTCGGTACGTTTCGGAAATGTTCTAAACTCCAGGGGATCGGTTATCCCCCTGTGGTTAGAACAATTCCGGCATAATCAACCCCTGTTTCTGACAGATAAACAGATGACTCGCTTTATCATGACCATTTCACAGGCAGCTGAATTAATTATGAAATCGTGCATCCTCTGCCAGGGTGGAGAAACATTTATCTTCAAGATGAAAAGCGTTGTCCTGGGTGACTTGGCCACAGCAATGAAAACTATTCTTTCAGAATTAAGTAATAAGGAAGCGAAAATCGTGATTACGGGACCGCGACCGGGAGAGAAAAAATTCGAAGAGCTGCTTTTTGAAGACGAAGCAAACCGCTTATTTGAGAACGAACAGTTATATGTGGTTTTGCCCCAACTAAGCAGCACCTCCTCACGTGCCGGCTTTAAACGAGCACGTCCCACGGAGTACCGCTCGGATCTATCCCCGAAAATGAACGTTCCCGAAATAATATCCTTACTCCGTCCGCTAATAAGAGAGTACCTGGGAGATGAAACGAATGGATAATTCCCCAGGGATAATCGCCTTTATCCCCGCCAGAGGCGGAAGTAAAGGTATTCCACTCAAAAATATTAAAATCCTGTCCGGAAAGCCTTTACTGGCCTGGACCATTGATCTTGCACTAAGCATAGCGGCATTCAACCGTGTAATTGTTTCTACTGATAATCTACAGATAGCCAGGGTAGCAGAAGAATACGGGGCCGAAGTCTTGGACCGCCCCCCGCATTTGGCAAAAGACGATTCGATTCCGGCCGACGTAGTAAGAAAAGCTATCAAGCAATTCAGGGATGCCGGCATGAAAAGCGACATATTGACCTATCTTCAGCCTACCAGCCCGCTGCGGGAAAAAAAAGATGTTATTGATTGCCTGGAACTGCTGGCCCAAGGCTACGATTCTGCAGCTACTTTTACGGAGGCAGCCTTACATCCGCACCAAGCCTGGCACATAGACGGCAAAAAACCGGCTTTAATTGTGCGGGGAGCCAAACCGTGGCTGCCGCGGCAGCAGTTGGAGAAGGCATATCAGTTGAACGGGTCCGTATACGCCTTCTGGATAAACCGCTTTCCGCGAAGCGGCTTATCAATACTGCCTGAACCCTGCGGCGCCGTGCTGATGCCGAAAGAGCGATCTATAGATATCGACGATATGCTGGATTTTAAGCTGGCTGAAATACTGATCTCGGAGAGAGCGAAAAAATGAACGCCTTTAAACAGGACCTGAAAAAGGGATTTTATCCAGGGGTTGAGAGTACAGGAAAGCAGATAGTGATAGCTGTGATCGGGGCGGGAGCGATCGGACAACGCCACCTGCAAGCCCTGTCGTTGATGGATCGGCCTGTAAACCTGGAAGTGGTCGATCCTTCATCAGAAGCACTGCAGAAAGCAGAACGTGCACTTCAGGAAGCAGGTTCAGCACAGCAGATCATTACCGTACACTATCACCATAATTTGGAAGAACTCCCATCCCACCTGGACCTGGCTGTAATAGCGGTAACGGCTGATGTGCGCTGCGCAGTGCTGGAGGATCTTTTATCAAGGGTTACGGTCCCGTATTTAATTCTGGAGAAGGTTCTCTTTCAAAAACTTTCCGATTACGTCCGGGTCAGGAAGCTGCTTGAGAAGAACGGGACAAAAGCCTGGGTCAACTGCCCCCTGCGGACGGTTGCCTGTTTTAAGCTGCTGCGCCGCAAAATAGAGGGCCGTCCACTGCATTACTCATTATGCGCCTCACACCTTGGACTGGGATGTAACAGCATCCACCACCTGGACCTGTTTGCATTTTTGGGCGGTCAAAATGATCTCACGCTGGATACGAGTTTACTTGATGAGGAAATTGCAGCGGCAAAACGGCCCGGCTTTATTGAATTTACAGGTACCCTGATTGGACGAACCGGCAATGGAGGTACTCTGCGGATTACCTCTTACCGTAGGGGCTCTGTTCCCCCTCTGCTGACCATTTCCTGTGAAGCGGTACGGTTTATCTACCGAATAAACGAGCAGAAGGCCTGGATCGCCGGACCATGGTCCGGCTGGCGCTGGCGTTTTTTTCCTCTGCCTTTTCCCATGCAAAGCCGGCTTACACATCTTGCTGCCGGGCAAATCCTGAATGATGGGTTCTCTGATTTGCCTGCCTTCGAAGAATCAGCGCTGCTTCATATGCTTCTCCTGCAGGCTTTTTTACAGAAAACCGGCCCCCATCGATGGAAGGAAGATGGATTATGTCCGATCACTTAACCGACTGCCTCGATCCCGTGCTGCTGGTAGGAGCGGGAAAGATGGCTGTGGAATACGCCCGGGTACTAACTGCACTGCGGCATCCTTTTGTTGTAGTGGGGCGAAGCGCTGATTCAACGCGTCAATTTACGGTGAAAACCGGAACAGCGGCAACTGCAGGCGGCTTGAAGTCTTGGCTGTCTGGCAGGCATGAAATGCCGGCCTATGCCATAGCTGCCGTTGACGTGGAGCAGTTAGCTGATGTGGTGGAACTGCTGCTGCGGCAGGGGGTTAAAAAAATTCTGGTGGAGAAACCGGGCGGCCTGCACGCGGAGGAAATATGCGACCTCAGCAGCCTGGCAGACAGGGAAAAGGCAGATGTTTACGTGGCCTACAACCGACGCTTTTACGCTTCTGTAAAGCGGGCCCGGGAACTGATAGCCGGAGATGGAGGTGTTCGCTCCTTTTCTCTGGAGTTCACAGAACTAAGCAATCAGGTGGAAGCATTAGAGCTCAGCGCCTCTTTAAAAGAAAATTGGTTATTGGCTAACTCCACTCACGTCATCGACCTGGCCTTCCACCTGGGAGGAGCTCCTGCCCGTTTAAGCTGTTTTTCAACCGGGAGTACCTCTTGGCACCCGGCAGCGGCGATCTTTGCCGGTGCCGGCACTACCCTGGAAGGGGCACTTTTTACCTACCGGGCCGACTGGGGGTCCCCGGGCCGCTGGAGCATAGAAATATTAACATCCAAAAGGAGGCTTTTTCTGTGCCCCCTTGAAGAGCTGCAAGAACAAACAAAACCACTGGGTAAAAAAAGGAAACTGGCCTTTGATGACAGGCTTGACCGGGACTTTAAACCCGGACTTTACCGCATGATACGTGCCTTCCTATATAATAAGGACGCTTCATCTTTGCTTACCATCAAAAACCAGTGCCGGACGGCATCCGGGTTGTATCGTAATATACTGTACGGGAAGGTGGATTAGATTGTATATATTCAAATTTAACTCCGAAAGGGGAAGATCCGTTTGTATGGAGAAGAAAAACTTAACGCCAGTAATCTCCTGCGCTACAGTTTGACCAAAGAATTTATAGAGGCTTTTTCTTCTCTCAAGTATATGGGGTTGGAATTGCCGCCTCTACTGCTTCGTAATTATCATCAGCATATTGCACCCCTGGTCAATCAGAATCTGACCAATGGGCAGCTGATAAAAAAGCTGCAGCAAAAACACGGCCTTTATTATATTTGCGATGTGCAAAAAGCACTGGAGAGGAAGCCTTCGGTTGAGCAGGATTTATTAAAAGACAGCGGAAGGAATATGTTGGCAGTTCAGGCCAGGTTTCTTCGTTTTGCCATGGATCGCTTTCCTGATGAAGAAGTATTGGTTATTCTAAGAAATCCCCAGGAAGAAGAACTTTTTCTGAGCGGCCTTGATATGCCTCCCTCTTACCGGGTTTTTAATTACAGGGAAAGGCTGAAGGAAACCCGTCCGGTTCATCAGGAAGTAACGTCAATTTTAACAGAAGCAGACCTGCTCATACAAAAATACACAAAACACCTGGTTTTCGACCGGCCGGAGTTCCGATTATGGCTCCGAAAATTCCTGCTATATTCCATAAAAGTTGTTCATTTAATGAACCGGGTTATTCTGGATGAACCAATTCGAATCATCTTAAGTGACGTGGAAGTTGTGAATCCCGACATAACCATGTCTCTACTGGCAGCACGCTACAATCTTTTTTTCATAAACGCGCCTGTTGTTTTGATTACAGATCGCAACTTGATTCCCACCAGAGCTGCTTATCATTGTGCCTGGGGAGACCATTACCGCACCTGGTTAAAAAAGAGGGGTATTGACGCCTCTAAAATAATTAGAACAGGAAACTTGCGTTTTGAATACGATCCCCATCCCAGTAGTTTAGACAAAAAAAACATGGCCTCACAATTTAATATCCCGGAAGGCAACTACATTGCTGCCTATACAACACAAACGTTTCCAGAAGAAGTTAATCGTTCCGTGGTTCAATGGATCCAATATGCGGCAGCCGGACAGCCGTTTACGGTGTTAATAAAACGGCACCCCAGCGATAAGACGGACTATAGCGCTTTTACCGGAACGGGTCAGATTATTGAAGTACCGGACTCAATCGGGTTATTTGATCTATTACCAAATATTGATTATCTTATGACCATCTCTTCAAACACGGCCATTGAGGCGGCACTTATGCGAAAGGGAATTATTGTTCTACAGCCGGAAATTCCCTACCAGTATGACCGCCATGACAATGATTATCACTCACTTCTGGCCAAAAGCAAGGCAGGCCTTGTGGCCTCTTCCCCGGAGCAGTTAAAGAATATAATTGCCAAGCTCTGCTCCAGCGAACGATTGCACAGGGTTCTGCATAATATGGCAGAAAGATTCTTGTCTAAAACTATTCATAAAGGAGCTTTGTCTGCTCCGTCTGAAGACATGGATCACTTCATAAAAACCTTGCTTTAGCAAGACGACAGTACCAGAGGTGACTTGATATGATAGGTATAGTGGGAACCGGAGGACACTCCAAAGTAATCGTAGACATATTTAAACGCCAAGGTAAAAGGCGGTTCATTTTTTTTAGCAATAATTACCAATCAAGAAATAAAAGCTCTTTCTATGACCCGGTGCACGATGATTCCCCGGATAGTCTGCACTTCTATATCAATGTGGCAGAGACGATTTGTTCATACTTGATCTTTCTTTGTTCCGGATCGCCAATAGCAACATGCCCGAACCAAGTGGTCATCAACAAGGAGCTGCTGACTCCCGGCAGCTGCCATCAGGCAGGCGGTTGCAACCTTATTCACTTTCCTTGGGATGCCTGTGCAGTACTCATGGATGATGTTCATGGCCGCCGTGGTAAAAATCT
>JAUSPO010000120.1 GCA_030656575.1 Bacillota bacterium | reverse complement strand
CAAATCCTTTCGGACTACGGTCTATCTAAAAAAAAACCTTTCCAGACCAGGTAATGGGAACCCCCGGCTGTTAGAACCGGAGGACATCGAGATCCTTGATGGGTCCAGCAAGCCCAAAAAATCTGTTGTGACAAGGCACGGAATTGCCCATGACGTTACAACGCTGTTAAAACGCGGGTTAACGTCAACCAGCGCAGGGGGCTTTTTCTTCATCCCTTATCTGCTCCAATTGGGGCTTATGATTTAGTCGCGTCAATGGGCAAGCCAAAAACAGATGGCACACCCAACGAAAGCATTGCTATTGGCATTGTGTTTGAATCACGTTCGGTTATCCAAAAGGAATACGATCCATTGACTCAGTGAGCCGCGCAGATTTTGGCCTGCTTGCGGGATTGCCCTTCCTCCCTTCACCTTCAACCCAGTACCCATATCTTCAAATTTCATTTAGGGAAAATACATAGGATTATTGTATTTTTTATCAGAAATTATTGAATTATGAAGGAAAATGCAGGAAAATGTGGAATACTTATGCAAGCTATTATTATCGGATATTATAGTGAGGTATGTTAATGGGGGAAAGTACAGAGGGCAGAGCTGGAATCAGCCGGTTTTCCGAAGCAGTATTAAGATACCTGCAGTTCCCTTTTGCCAAGGTAGACTATCAGATGATTGTTGATGATCTGAAGGTTTTGCAGGGACGGATTTTACTATAATCAACACTTATGACAGACTGAATAAAACAACCATCACTGAGGAAATTGCCGGTCCCGATTCAATTGTAAAGCGAGCCGCCGGATTGTTTGGTTTTGAATTGGTCGGGAAGCCCTGGGAACTGGGTGATTTTGATGTAAATCTTATGTGTTCAAACCGCTTGAGGTCTTTTCGCCTGCATCGGGATTGTGCTTCTCAGGAAACTGGCCGAAGAAAAGCTATTAGCCGGTGAGAGTGCCCGTGGTCAAATGGTGAGCGCGCCTGGCATTTCAGGTGTGTCTTATGTTGCAGGTTTTTTTATGTCACTAATTGCTTTGGCGTTTTTTGGACTTATTATCTGGAGTATAAATCTGGGCTTATTCGGACGCAGAGAACCGGGGCAAGTCAGGTTGTCTTGTTGCCTTACTGGTTGCACTGGTAAGCTGGCCCTTGGGTCTGATTATATGGCTGATATTCAGGCCTGAGGAGCGGTATTATGATTAGGCTCAATGCATCGAGCGATTTTACGGGCTCGTGCAGCACAACATCGACTATTTGGTCGATTGCCGTCAGGACTATGTCTGGCTGATAAATCGACTCAACCACAACAATTCTCAAACGTCTGTTGCCCCCATTGAAGATATAGCGAATCCTAAATTCAATTGAAATAAAACCTTAATTTTTTCAGGAAGGTGCCGATAAAGTACTAGAGGGTCTGGATGGGTGTACGAAAAGACTCCCCCAGTGTACCATTATGAGTAAGTTGGGGGTTGCCATGCAAAAAATTAGCGATGTCTCCAATGTTTCGTTTATGCCTTCTGCTGTGCCGGTTGTTTCAGATAGAGCCAGAAGGTCATTTCTCTCGTTTCCTCGATTTTCCTCTGTTTTTAAAGTTGTGCTAACCATGTGTCTAATTGTATGCCTGGCGGTGGCAGTGAATGCTCCGGTTGCTGAAGCTACAACAACCCTGGAGATTATTACCGATCCCTATTTGCCCGGGGCTAATCGAAACACCTGGTATTCCACTTCTCTCTCGGCCAGCGGCGGCACTACGCCTTATAAGTGGTCATTGCCAAGTGGGAGCCTGCCGTCGGGCTTGAGCCTGAGCGAATCAGGGGTAATTTCCGGAACCCCCACCAGCGGCACGGGAAACTTCAGTGTAACCATACAAGTGAAAGACGATGATAATCGCACTGAAAGCAAGACTTTCACCATAACTGTGTACGAAACCGATCAGACCCCCCTGTCTATTACCAGATCTTCAACATTAACCCGGGGGCGAAAGGGTTCTTCCTATTCTACGTCTTTAACTGCCAGTGGCGGCAGAACACCTTATACTTGGTCATGGGTGAGCGGGAGCCTTCCGCCGGGGTTAAGCCTGAGTAGCTCAGGGGTAGTTGATCAGAAGTATCATAAAGGAAAACCGTGAGGCTGACCCAGTTTGTACCATTGTCTACAACCATGGTATAGGGCATATCAACCGGGATGAGCTCCAGTTTCATAGTGTTGCGCGTTATGGTAAGACTTCTGAAAAGAGCCTCATCAGGGGAGAGATAACCGGTATAGTTGTATCTCCTTTCGCAGCCTCTTGCAAGACCGGTTTACGGCAGACGGTAGATGGTTAATGCGTAATTACGATAATGATAGCCATCAGGGGAGACACCTATAGATAATTGGTTCGTACCACTATTTTCAGCTCTTCAAGCGCTGTCAAACGACGCAGAGCACCTATATGGTTAATACGGTTGCTGCCCAGATTCAAGACCCGCAGGCGGGTCAGGCCAGCCAAAGCGTCAAGATCCTCGACCTTGTTCTGGAACAGGTTGAGGTTTTCCAGGTTAACTGCATATTCCAGACCTGATAAATTGGTAATGTTCTGCCTGCTGGCATCCAGAGTCTTCAACCGGGCTAAATCTGCCGCCGTAAGTAACCCCGCGGGGCGAGCCAGTGCCTGGCGTACGGCCGTTTCAAGCTGCATGTCGGAAAAATTACAGGGCCCGTAAAAGGAAAAAGAACCTGGCATGCAATTAGAAGCGCCATGCATATAGAAGTAAGCATTTTTGGATATCTGGTCATAATCGTCCTCCATAACTTTGTGGTATTTTTTAAAAAAAGAACTTCTGCCTCATCTTCGTAAATGCTGGTGCAAAGGAGAATCTATTCTTCTGAAATAATTATCGGTTAATTATAGAGTCAGTAAAGCCCCCTGAAGTCTAATTTTTAAAAAAAAGGGGGAGTGGATACCTCACTCCATAATCCCCTCTTCGGAACAATTTGACTTTTACCCGGCGGATTTGCCTATAGTGGAGAAACTAAAACGAACTTGACTATCAATAAAGCGATAAAAGGCAATTTGAAAGCTTCTGATGGGGCAGGGTTGTAACAATGAATTTATTACGGTATAATATACGTAATAATTATACGTAAGGGGTGGCTGGAATGGGGGATGAAAAATTAGATGCGAGGTTGGAAATACGTCTACATCCTGAAAAATTAAAAAAATTAAAAGATGAAGCTGCAGCAAAAAACACTTCCGTTGGTAATCTGGTCCGTGAGGCTATAGATCAACATTACGAAGTATCAAGAGAGGACAAAATTAAAGCAGTTCAACAAATGGCTCATATTAATGCACCGGTTACGAATTGGGAACAAATGAAAAAGGAAATAGAATCGGGGTATCTGAAAAAATGATAGTTTTTATAGATACCAATATTCCAATGTATGCGGCAGGGAAAGAGCACCCACTCAAGGACAGTTGTTTGGATATTATGAGGTCTGTTGCAAGCGGTGATCTTAAGGCATATACCGATACAGAAGTGTTCCAGGAAATTCTTTACCGTTACTTTAGTATAAATAAGCGTGAGTTCGGGCTCCAGTTATTTGATACGTACTCACTTATTATGCATGGTTCAGTGTTGTCTGTGCATCATGAAGACATGATACTGGCAAGAAAGTTATCAGATGAGATATCAAACGCCATACTTTCCCCCAGAGACTTGATTCACCTGGCTGTGATGCTTAACCACGGTATTGGGCATATCATTACCACAGACCGTGCCTTTGAAAAGATAGGCAGCATACAGGTAATTTACCCGTTTTAGAAAAGATGATTGACAACGAATGCCTTATAGTTGGGATTTAAACATATATCGTGGTTGTGAACATGGCTTCTTTTAAGTTTATTAATAGCGTTTTCACAAGTGATCCAGATTGCCGTCTTTAACATACGCATCGCTAGGGACGGCTAAACCTTCTTTTTACGGTATAATATACGTAAGTCCTAAGGGGTGACGGAACAGCTTTTTGAATATCTGAGAAAATATTTTTTTGTGCAGTGTTTTGCATTTTAATGCGTCTAATATATGTAAGTGGAAAGGGGGCGCCGGTCATCCAGGATAAGTAGTAAGATTTATCCCAGGAACTCGAGAAAAGTAAAAACTGAGCTGTTGTTTCGCTGGAAGAAATTATTGAAGTAATTTTTATGGCAGGTTTGAAAGGTGTGATTTATTATTTGAAAATGCGTCTTAGAAATTTACCAATCTATTATGGTTGGGTTATTGTAGGATTAATGTTTTTTGCTATCACAACGAATGGAATTCGCGGTTCGTTTGGAGCTTACTTTACTTCTTGGGAAAGCGAATTTCTTGTTAGTAGAACTATTGTTACTTTAATTTCAATCATTAGTTGGATTACTTTTGCCATATTTCAACCAATTATAGGAAAAATGAATGACCGCTTTGGCTCCCGTGCCGTTATATCAGTTAGCTTATTACTAATTGGATTATCGTTGATTTTATCTTCTGTATCTACTCAAATATGGCAATTAACACTTTTCTTAGGTATTATGGCAACCCTTGGGTTTGCCGGGAGTTCTAATGTTACGGCTACTTCTTTGGTTTCTCAATGGTTTGTTGAAAAACAGGGGCTCGTTTTAGGTTTTATTGTTTCGGGAATGGCCGTTGGTCATCTTTTTATTGTCCCGATTTCACTTTACTTAATTTCGAACTATAGTTGGCGTGTATCGATGTTTTCGATAGGTTTGGCTGTAACATGTGTTTTAGTCCCCCTTTGTTATGGGTTAATACGTTCAAAACCAGAGGATATTGGCTTAGTCCAATATGGAAAGGTAACAGTCAATGAACACGAACATTCAGCTGTTTCTTTTAAGGAGAAAGTACAAGTAAGTTCTATTTTTATTATTATGAAGGACCCGGTCTTTTGGAAATTGACAATCCCCTATTTTTTTTGTGGTTTTACGGATGTTGGTCTTATCGGAACCCATTTTATCCCATTTGCAGAAATGCAATTTTCTGTTGTTGTTATTGCTATTGCTTATAGCCTTATTGCTGGCTTTAACATTTTTGGGACTATCAGTACAGGTTACTTATCGGATAAAATTCACCGCAGCAATCTGCTAGCATATATTTACTTCATTCGCGGCGTTACTTTTTGTATTTTAATATTTGCTAAAACACCTTTGTGGTTATTTGTCTTTGCCGCTTTATATGGTGCCACAGAAATGGCGTCCATTGCTCCAACCAGTTCGTTATGTATTAATTTATTTAAAAATGCTTCAATAGGAATGATTTTTGGGTTTGTGTCTGTGAGCCATCACCTGGGAGCTGCGCTTGGTTCGTTTTTTGCTGGAATCACATATGACCTTTATGGTTCGTATACTTTTATATTTATCCTTTCAATAATTTTAATATGGGGCAGTGCAGTATTAGTTGCCAAAGTTCCGGACTTGCGTAAAATACCTGAGAATTCTGTAAATGCTCAAAATAGTTAGTGTAACATGCTAGAGAATAAACATCTTAAGAACCCAGTATAATGCGTTAACCCTGCTATCTTCATCTTCTTAATGCAGGGTTTTTCAAAAATGGGAAGGGGCATTACTTTATATGCTCAAAAGATTTGAAGATTGTGAGGTTTGTAAAGGATGGGGAAGAGGTGGAAGTCCGTGGGCGACTCCAGCTTAACTTTAAAGGTGAAGCCGATTCAATAAACGTGCTCACAGGAGAAGGCACCATTGCCATCAGTGCTGCGAAAATAATTCATATCAACCCCCGGCAGATTTGCCTATAGTGGAGAAATTAAAACGTAGAAGGGTAAGTAATTCTTAATCTAGGGAATAATCTCATATTCATTAGGGACGTTTCTGGGGATCTTGTCTGTTGTTAAACACAGAATGGATAACTATTTCTTCTCCTTCAATTGTGTAAAATATAGAGAAAGGAAATCTCATAATAACACATCCACGAAAACTAGAATAATATTTTTGGCACATTTCTGGGAAAGTACAAATACTATTTATGGGTATCTCGATGCAATCTAAAAAATCAAAACCAAGACCTTTTTTTTGCTTTTCAAACCACTCAAATGCAAACTCAATATCTTCTTTTGCCCTATCAGTGTAACGAAGTTTCATTTAAAGCTATCCCTTAAACTCTCATGAACCTCTTTCCACTCATGAAGTTCTATCTTCCCACTTTTGTACTCTCTATATCTCTTTTCTAGTTCGACTTTTTGCCATTCCGGCATTGGTAAAATTGAATTGCTTCGAGCAATTGAATCCCAAATACCCTCAACAAGTATCAATTTTTCAGATAAACCTAATTTATCTATTTCTTTAATAATCTCATTTGGTCTCATAATCAATACCTCCGAAGAGTTAAATAAACTTACAAACTATTATCATTTTTTCTGGTTACCTTAAAGGTCATATTACATTTCCAAAGAAGTTATGAACGAACCTTTCTTTTCTTAATACTATTATACACAAAATGTCAAATGTAAGAAATATAAATCTTTCCCTTTTTTTGATGCACCCCCCCCCAGTTTTATGATCCAGATTGCCGTCTATAACATACGCATCGATAGGGACGGCTAAACCTTTACGGTATAATATACTTATGTCCGGAGGGGTTACGGAACAGAATTTTGAATTTATGAGAAAATATTTTTTTTCACTGATTTTGCATTTTTATGCGTCTAATATATGTAGTGGAAAGGGGG
>JAUSPO010000103.1 GCA_030656575.1 Bacillota bacterium | reverse complement strand
GTCGAGCAAGCGCGCGCCGGAAAAATCGACTTCATCTACATAACGCTGCCAATGCGTGCCGAGCAGCGTATCGCCAAACTGCTATCGGAATTGAGCGACACCACGGCCTCGGTCTACTTCATACCCAACTTCTTTGTCTTCGATTTGTTGAACGGAAAGCTGGTCGATATCGACGGCGTCCCGGCGCTGAGTCTGCATGAAACGCCTTTCTGCGGCATCAACGGCTGGGTCAAGCGCATTGAGGATGTTATCGTCGGAAGCGGCATACTCACGCTGATTGCAATACCCATGCTGGTCATCGCAATGGGCGTCAAGCTTACTTCGCCTGGTCCGGTACTTTTCAAGCAACGGCGTTACGGGCTCAACGGCGAAGTCGTCGAGGTCTGGAAGTTCCGCAGCATGACTATCTGCGAAAATGGCGACAGGATCCGGCAGGCCGCAAAGAACGACACCCGTGTTACCCCGTTCGGCGCTTTTCTACGTCGCACTTCCCTTGACGAACTTCCTCAGTTCTTCAACGTTCTGCAAGGCTCCATGTCCATCGTCGGGCCCCGCCCTCATGCCGTGGCGCATAACGAACTCTATCGCAAGAAGATTCAGGGCTACATGTTGCGCCACAAAGTAAAGCCGGGCATCACCGGTTGGGCGCAGATCAATGGCTGGCGCGGTGAAACCGATTGCCTGGAAAAGATGGAAATGCGCATCAAACATGACTTGTATTACATCCGTAACTGGTCCCTGTGGCTTGACTTCAAGATCATCTTCACCACCGCCTTCAAAGGTTTTGTCGGAAAAAATGCTTACTGAAACCGGTTGCCTATCGGGAGTCCAGCTCAGCATCGGAGTTCGCTATCCCATCCCGTCAGGACCGGACAACTCAAAAACTCGCGACAATTGGCTTATGAAATGTTGACACCCTGACAAAGGGATGCTAGTGTGGGTACGTAAGACTACGTCATTATTTGGCAGTTCCAAAAGTCCTTCTGTCGTTTTAGCTGTGCGGAGCCCGTCGCCATGAAAAAACTTGCCGCTGCTGCCATTCTCGCTGCATCCCTTGCACTGCCTGCGTTTGCCTTTCAGGCAGGCATGACAACCGCTCAGATCGACGCCGAAGTCCAGCAGCGCATGGCGCAGGGCGAGTCTTTGCAAGCCATCGCCCAGGCGGCCATGGCGGCGGGGATTTCCCCCGCATCCTTGACCACATCGATGATTCTCAATAATGCCACGCCAGAACTTGTGGTGGCCGCTCTGGTCGCCGCCGGCATGGACGCCAACGCGGTCGTTAGAGCGGCTGTAGCCAGCGGCGCGAACCTTCAGGCAGTGCAAAACGCCGCCCTCGGCGCCGGCGCCGATCCGGCCGTTGTGCTGAGCGCCACTGCAGCTGGCGCGGGTGCTCAAGCGGGTGGCGCACCGGTCGGTACCCCCGGCTTTGGCGCCTCCAGTTTTGGTCAGTCCCGTTCTTCGACGGTCGGTGGTGGTGGCGGCAGAGGCGTCAGCCCGAGTTAATTCGCCTCCGGCTCAACAAATGGCAGCTCAGGCTGCCATTTTTGTATCTGGTGCCCCGCTCACGCCCCGCCAAGGTAGCTTTTCATGCCTCCCGTAGCCCAAACCCACCCGCAAGCCTCCCCCAGGGACACCTGGATATTCTGGGGGCTGCTAGCCCTGCTGTGCTGGGCGCCGCTACCGTTGGGAAGCAACCGGCTGTGGGCGATCGGTATTCTGTTCGTCTGGGTACTGATACTG
>JAUSPO010000102.1 GCA_030656575.1 Bacillota bacterium | reverse complement strand
GATGAACTGGATGTTATTGAACGCTTTGAACAGCCAGGCCGCAAGCACCGTATCGGCGAGATGACTAAGAAACAAATGGGTCTCTACGAGTCACTGGGAGTTGCTGTGCCAACATAGGTATAATTTCTGCGGGAATTCAGGTTAAATCTCTTAAAAATATCGCGGCTTACCATAGAGGAAAGGGTAAGCACTATAGAATTAACTGTTGATATGGCCGCTGCCGTGATGCCAGCATGACAATCAGGGAAATGCCCGCCGGAAGAAGATTCAAGGCCAGCAAAGTGAGGTGTCGCCTGATCAGCAACCTCAAGTTCGGGCAAGAGCAGGCGGGCGGAAAAACCCCAGATGATGGAGATAAGGGTATAGATAAAACCAAAAACAAGAAAGCCGATCACCATAATACGCAGCTGGGCAATGGACTTGGGGATGAAAAGACGCTGGCTTACCTGTGGGTTGGAAAGAGAGAAGAAAAACCATGGCACACTGAGGCCCACAAAGGCGTTAAAATTAAAAAAGCCCGGGCCTGGAACGGAGAGCCACTCTGGATAACGTGTCTCCAAAGCGGTAAACATCTCCCCGAAACCACCAAATCCCCGGTAAACAATTAATATTACAGAGACAGTCGCCACGGTAATCATGACCAATGCCTGCAGGGAATCGGTCCAGGCCACGGCACGCATTCCCCCTGTCCAGGCCCAGCTAACAGCAAAGATAACCGCTATAACAAGGCCGGCCATAAAGGGGATAGCTCCCCCGGAAAGACCTTCCATGAGTATACCGATACCCACCAGTTGAACCGCACTGTAGGGAATAAGAAAAATGACTGAGGCAATGGCTGCTATGAACTCCAAGGACTTGCTCTGGTAGCGGTCTCCCAACATCTCTGTCGGGGTAATGTAGTTATACTGCTTGCCTACGATCCAAAACCGCGGCCCGAAGAAAGCTACCAGTACCAATCCGGAAAGGTAAATTAATTCGAACCCAAGGGCCCCAACACCACCAGCATAGGTAAACCCGGCCAACCCTATTAGCATAAAGGCGCTGTAAGTTGTAGCGCTGTATGTCAGGGCTGCCACAACACCCCCAATTGCCCGGTTGGCCAGAAAAAATCGGCCATACCTGCACCCATACTCCGGCGGGCCAGCACGGCAACAATTGTTCCAATGGCGAAGTAAAGTGCAACAATAATATAAACTGCAGCTGCGCTCATTTATAATTCCTCCAGCTTCTGGTCATTATTTCCACACTTAACATGGCGATAACAGCAAATACACACCAGAAAAGAAAGGCTCCATAAATTTTAGGCAGCTCGGAAAAAAAGACAAAAGGAACAACGAATGCCGCCAGGATAATCAGAAGAAAAAAGATAAACCAAAATATTCTCTTTCCCTGGAGAGTCATTTAAATATCTCCCTTCTTTAGTCCTTCGGTGTCATGACGAGTTTGTTTTTATGTCCGGGATAGTTTGCAGCTTAAATGTCTACTTTTAAAAGGGTCAGTACCGATTTCTACTTTTGCAATTCCCGGTAATTTTATTATGCAATAAACACCCGACCCTAAAGGACCACGGAAAAGAAAAGAATAACTGGATACCATGTAATTCAGTATGGTGTCCCTTTAATTACTAATTCCCCTTTAATTCCCTACTTAGTTAAAGCAATAAACTTCACAGATTGACGCGGGAACGGGCACCTTTGAGCTTTATAGCTAATTGAATAGGAACACGATAAAATTTCATTAATTTTCATTGTGTCCCGAAATTTTCCTTTTCCGAAATTTTCTGAGCCAGTTAGGGGGTAAGGCCCTTTTCCACGCCCCGGCAAAAGGCGAGGAAGGCATCCCCCAGGGAGATGGCATTATAGCCTCCCTCGAGGGCTGTAAAGATACGCCCCCCGCAGCGCGCACGGGCAAAATCTCCCAGGATATGGCCTATCTCCCCGTAATCCTCCGTGGTCAGCAGTCCACCCCAGTCTTTAATGTGCCGGTCAAACCCGGCGGAAACAGCCACCAGATCAGCCTTTTCGTCCTGAATAGAGCTCTTCAGGTCTTCCAGGAAAACCTGTCTGTTCCTTCCCTGCAGGTGCAGGTAGGTTACGGCTGGCATATTGGCAAAGGTGTTAGCTGTGCCGTCCCCATAGTGGAGATCAAAGTCTACAATCAGTACCTTTTGCACTACTTCCCGCGCAAGCAGGTCCTTTACGGCCACAGCCACATTGTTAAAATAGCAGAAGCCCCAGCAGGAATCGGGACTGGCGTGGTGCCCCGGAGGACGGCAGAGAGCAAAGGCCGGTTCTCCCGCCATGGCCAGGCGGGAAGCTTCTATGGCCGCACCAGCCGCCAGCAGGGCAATGGGGTAGACAGACCGGTCCGCCCGTACATGGGCAATATGGGTGGGAGTATGAACACGGAGCAGCGGCTCCTCCGTGCAGGGAGAAGGGGTAACTAGGGAATAATGTTCCTGCGCCAGGGCCAGGGCCGGATCCAACCTGCCATTAACTGCTGCAGGGTCACTTGTATAGCACTCCAGGAAATCTTCATGAAAAATAACCTTCATTAACTGCGGTAACGGCCCCCAGCCGCACCTGCCTCCTTTCAAAGTCAACGTTTTCTAATATATCTATCTCTTCTTATCAAACAATTTTGCAGCAGGACATCCTATTTCCTGCTGTTTGCAGTACTTACAGGCGAGAGAACCTCTCACAAACCCATTCCCAATAGAGGAGAGCAAAAACAAGATCATTATGAGCAGCAAAAGTATCCAATCGAAATGTATCACAAGCAGAATAATTCCAATGATTATCGGCGCAAATGAAACCAGCATATCCGGAACAATTTCTATCCATCTAATTTCCCGTTTAGCAAAATTCTCAGTCCCCTGACCCCTCTTAAAAAACAAACAGCTCAGTTTCCCTTTCCCGAAAGCGCACCTTTTCCCGTAATAATAGCAGTTAATACAGCTTTCTTTTAAGAGCCTGAACTCCAAAAGAAGCAAAAAAGCAAGATAAATCAACAACCAGGGCAACCCCAACCGAACAACAATCAACGAACCTATTAGATATATAGCTAACGATAAACTATTTGAAACAAGCAGTATCCAAAGAGGATAATTTTCATACCGCATATTTCCTCCCCCCATTTAGGACATTCTTCTTTCAACCAGGCCCTGTCTCCTTTATGTATTTCTCTGAAACGCTGCATTTTTCCCTAAATTTGCTGCCCGAAACAGCAACGACAGTAATTTGCTTCCGGGAACTATTGTGGCTTTCGCATCATTTGCCACATCGGCATATTGATTTTTTTGAACACAATTTTCTGAAGCAAAGTGAATCCATGTTTTTCATAGAAAGACAGATTTTCTTCGCTTTCAGTTTCCAGGTAGAGATGGAGCCCCTCCCTGGTGCATTCTTCTTTAATGGTATCCATGATTTTGCTTCCAAGGCCTTTTCCCTGTACCAAGGAACATACCCCGATAATCGTAAGGTATTTGTATGGCTTGTTCTTCATCAACCTATTCCGGTCGGGACCGAGCTGTTTGGATACGATTGAAAGATTACTCATGCTTTCTTTTCCCATTTTCATCCCGTACGACAAGGCGCCGCAGCGCAACATGCCCCATACGCTCATATTTGCATGCTTGCCTGGAACCCATACAGCAACTCCCTCTATTTCAGAGGAAGTAGCATATACCTTTCCGAACTTCATCCCGTATAGCAAAGGGGTTGTGAAAAAACCGGACAGCGCTTTATCCCTGTCGGGTTCATGTTTAAATACCTCTGCCCAGAGGGGATCATCTTTGAATGCATCCTTCAGGCATGCGACAGCTTTCGGAATATCTTCTTTTGTAAGCCGATAAAGGGAAGACGTTGAAATAAAAACCACTCCTCATAAATACCCTGTTTTTTATTCTACAACCACAGCATATAAATTGGTATCTCCCGCTGCTTAGCAAGTTTCACAAATAAAATAATACCCTGCTACCTGTCAATAATTTGAACCCGAAAATTATCTTCACTACCTATTATTATATCAAATCAAAAGGATTATTTTTACCTTTTTTTGGGGTACAAAAAAGGTATTTAGACCCTTGTTTTCCTCAAGACTTATAATATTTAGTAATAAATACAACTACAAGACGGGACAGGGGGGACGGCACCCCCCCCTTTACCTCAGAAAATCCAGCACCTGTGTGTGGAAGTCTTTGGCTTCGGCATATGCACCATGGCCAAGCTCGGGATAAAGGATGAGTCTGCTGTGGGGGATAGCATCGGCCATTTCCTGCTGAGATTCCGGGCCTCCAATAATCTTGTCATCCCCTCCCCCGATAACCAGGGTAGGGCACTTTATTTTATCCAGCTCTCCGTAAGCATCGTGGGTCAGGCAGGAGTTGGCCTGAATAAGAAAACGCTCCTTGGAGACCGGCTTGCCCGTTCTTTTAACCAACCAGTAAAAAGGCCTCCACTTCCTTAGGTATTTTTCGGTATGGGCTTTTTCCATGGTATCAATGGCCAATTCCCCATAACGCTCTTGCTCGGCCATTTTTATCCAGTTCCCGACTACTTCCTGGACTGTTTCATTTTGCCTGGACCTTGAAACCACGATCACAAGCTTGGAAACTTTTTGGGGATGATCAACGGCCAACCATTGGGAGATCATGCCCCCCTGGGATACTCCCATAATATATGCCGATTGAATATTAAGTTTATCCATGGCCTCGGCCTGCTCGCGGGCCATCTCTCTGGTAGTAAACCCGGGCTCCAGTTCATTTTTTCTGCTAAATATCCAAACCCGGTATTCCCTTGCATACTTCCTGTAAATGAGCCACATCAACAAGCCTGTACCTTTAACCGTCCTTAGCCCGTCCCCAAGGCCGGGAATAATCACCAAGGGAGTGGTTCCTTTTCCAAAAGCGACATAGTGCATATCGCTTCCCCCAACCTGAATTGTTCCTTCCTTAACTAAGCCGGGCATCTTTAGCCACCTCTTTCTAATCCTGTTCAAAAGAAGAAAAAAGAAATCAAATACTCAAAACCTGGTCGTTTTAATTTTCATTCCAGCTCCTGGAAGACATTGGCATCATCATCCTGGCCAATCTTGATTAATCCCTTGATATACCTGTCGATATCCTTGTAAAACATTTTTTTGAGTTTCATGGCCGCTCCCCCTCGCTCATCTTTAACAAAGTGGTTATCTGTGGATCTGTATCACCTTTCTCCATTCGAGCAATAAAAGGTTGCTTAACTCCTTCTTTAAAACTCTTTGGCCCAGGACTTTTTGTGTCAGAGTTATTATATTATCTTTTTTCTACCACGACGTTTACCAATCCTTTAATATTTTTCAAAGGAGCGATATCGCCTTTTATCTTTCCGAACACATTAACTGGACCGGCCGCCCTAATTTCGTGCCCCTTGCTGGCTGGTGTCGGGCCATAAAAGATACAAAAAGCCTGCATATCCGGCCAGTAGCCGAGCTCACCTGCTTCTAATACTTCCCTTGCATCTTCCTCAATTGGAGCTTCTACAGGAGTAGTAAAATATATTTCTTCCCCCCAGGTGCTTCCTTTACTCTCAAGGGGTAGCGCCTCAAATATTCTCCGAGCAGTTTTGGTTTCATTTAGCCCTGCGAAAAGTTGCGTTTCTTCTCCAATTTTAATAATGATTTCCAACTTTCATACCTCCCCGATAATATTCCTGTTTGACGGTTAATTCCTCTTAGCATGATATGATAAATTCCTATTTTACTCTTTACTCGTGCTTGTCTCGGCATATCATAGCTCCTCGGCAAGACTATATCATTCTCATTATGGCAAGACAAATCCTTGTTCCCTTGTCTTTCCCGTCATTGATTTTTGAAAATTTAATACGTATAATATAATCAGAGGTGCGGAAAATGAAACGACGGGATATAGATAAAGAGTTAAAAGCAGCAGGGTGGGTCATAACATCCGGGAGAAAGCATGACATGGCCAAACATCCTGATAAGCCCGGAATAAAGATTCCCCTTCCAAGACACAAAGAAATAAACGAATACACAGCAAAGGGTATCATAGAAGAAGCAGGGCTGAAATAGCCCCGAGAGTTTAACCTTTAAGATGAAAGGTGGTTAGATAAACATGAAATATGTTTACCCCGTAATATTTACCCCTCTTCCCTCTGGGGAATACGATGTTCGCATTCCCGATCTGCCCGGTTGTATTACCTGTGGTCACAACTTAGTTGACGCTATAGAAATGGCCGAAGATGCTGCGTCCATGTGGTTATGTGATGCAGAAGATAATCAAGAAATTATTCCTGCACCGTCTGAAAACCTGGCTGCAGATCATCCCAAGTTTGTTAATCTCATCTTAGTAGATACGGATCTTTACCGCAAAGAGAAGGATAACCGTGCTATGAAGAAAACCCTTGTTCACAGGTTTCGAAATGTCAAAGCACCAGCAGTCGCCCCCAGAAGCAAGAAAGTATATGGAATAAAAAGACGTCGTTCCCTACGGTCGAGGCAGTCAAGCTAACCCCTGCAGTTCCATAGTATTGGAGCAGACTTATTAAACATTTTTTTGAGTTTCATGGCCGCTCCCCCTTATCGTTCAAAGGCGTAAACGGGTTAACTGAAGGCATATCTAACACCCTATTTTACATTCAGGGTTAAATTGTAAGTGTCTATAATTACTTTGGCTGACATTAAAAAGTTTACCCCTATAAGTCCATTTATTTTATCATTCGGATATCATTTAACCTCTTGGTAATATTCTTCTCTGATTTGTTCTTTCAATAAAGGCTGCGGAAAACAGCCGCTGTTGCTTTCACTGATATATTGTTTTTCACTAACACCCTTTTTTGGGCTCTGATGTTTATGACTATCTATTTTTATAACAATATTTCTTCCATATCCTGAGACGAGGCTACTCTGAAGAGGGGATAAAGAGGGTTGCGGCGATAGACCGCAAGTATCTCTTCTTGAATACTCTCGGTAAAAGATGCGGTGCAATCTTCTATCAATATCGCCTTGAAATCATGACATAAGGCGTCCATGACCGTAGCCAGGACACAAAAATTAGTGGAAATGCCGGCCACCGCACACAGGGTGACTCCCTGTTCATGCAGAGACTTTTCGAGACCTGTTCCAAAGAAGGCCGAAAAACGGGGTTTGGGAAGCCAAGTGTCCGTTTCCGGGCGGTAGTCGAGCCCATCGGCAATCTCGGCGCCACGGGTGCCCGCCAGTGAGTGAGGTTTCATGCGGGCGGTGAAGATGAAATCCTGCTCATGAAAAGCATCTGTTGAAAACACCACCGGCCAACCCTGATCCCTGAACAGTTTAATCAACCCGTTGATGGTCGGAATGATACGGTGAATAAACGGTGTTATGGGAAGCGGATGTTCAGGATCCATATTATCTTTTACTATGTCGATGATCAACAGAGCTGGTTTTTCTTTGGTTGTAGGTTTCATTTGTCAACACATCCTTTGGATTAATAGTTAGAGCAAATTGGCTGTTTACAGGTCACCCTTTAAGCCCAGTTCCTCTGCCGCGCTCTGCATTCCCAGGATGGTTTCTTCAATGACTTCAGCCATATCCATCCCCAGAAGCTGAGCGCCTTCTTCAATAACCTCCCGGTTCACTCCAGCCGCAAAATTGTTCTGTTTCCATTTCTTTTTCACTGACTTGACAGTTAGATCCATGATACTCCGGCTGGGACGCAGTAGAACAGTGGCAGTGATCAGGCCCGTTAGCTCGTCTATGGTATAGAGGACCTTCTCCATTCTCTCCACCGGTTCCACGTCGGTGCAAATCTTCCAGCCGTGACTTTGTACAGCTCTTATGTAATCTTCCGGCCAGCCCTCATCCATGAGAATCTCCCGGACCTTGCTGCAGTGTTCCTCGGGATATTTTTCGTAGTCCAGGTCGTGTATAAGCCCCACCACGTGCCACTTCTCCAGATCCTCTTCACCAAACTTCCCGGCGAAATGAGCCATGACTGCCTCCACTGCCAAAGCATGCTTGATCAAAGCGTCGTTCTGATTATGCTTCTTTAAAAGCGCTAAGGCTTCTTCTCTGGTAGGTTTCTTCTTTTCCATGTTTTTTACCACTCTCTCCTTTGCTCGGACTTGTATCAATTGCCTGTATTCTACCATATTTTTCAAGCAAAATATACTGCGTCACTTGTTTAACAATGCTGCAGGTTTAAAGGCTTTCTACCACTGGGGGGATTTGGATTTGGAAGGATTTAAGATCTTGCACAATCTCAAGAAAAACAGGCATACCTTTTCAACCATATCTAATGGATGAAGAAGCATGCCTGAAGCATTTGCACCTGGGACAGCCAATTACCGAACAGTACGCTGTTAAGCTGGGGGCTCTTTTGGAAGACGAAGCGTTTGCTCCGTTTCATGCATAACCAACGGGAGATAGGGGACGGGGTTGTTGTCAGCTTTTATATCTTTTATTAGATATTTTCCAGTATATCATTTAATTGTGCTTTTAGTTTTGGGATGTCATTTAATAGAGTAACCCATACATCTCCCATTTTTAGTGTTTGATATTTATGTGCTGTTACATCTCTCATACCTGCAATTGCTCTCCATGAAACATAAGCATATAGTTGCTTGAAATTTTTAGTTAGGCTTTTGGTTAGCTCTCCAATGTTTATTAGTGTCATACAGGTAGCTCTCTTTGTCCTCTCATCATCAATAAACTTTTCTAAGTTGAACCCATCTATTAAATCTTCAATTATGTTTATTTCTTGAAGAATCTTTTTCAATATTTGTTCGTCTCTATTGTTCATAAATATCAACTACCTTATTTATTTTGACTAGTGAATTCTTATCTATAGGAGCATGAATCAAATCTATTCCTCTGTTCAATTTAGATTCAATCTCATCTTTAATGTCAGATAAAATAAAAAGGGAAACATTTGGCGATGAAAATTCAATTAGAATATCAAGATCACTATCTTCTCTTGCACTTCCATCTGCATAAGAACCAAATAAGGATAACTTCTTAACAGGGTACTTTACCACTATTTCTGTTATCGATTCTTTTATTTGATTTAGTGTTAGCATTATGATCTCACCTCCAATAAATTCTCTTCAGAACAGCAATCCTCTAAAACTTTGGTATTGAGATGTGCAGAAATCGCATAATTTCCCTTTGTGACTCCATAACCCGCTCTGCAATAAACTGCTCAAAGGGTTTGTCATCTCTATGGGCTTTTTCAAGTAGTTCAATGTATTCATGTCTGAGAACCGGAGGAATCACCGCGAGCATATATCCGTCCTGTATCAGCGCAGTATTCATAATCAGTCTGGCAATTCTTCCATTTCCGTCTTTAAACGGATGGATAAAGACAAATCTTTTATGGAGCTGTGCCGCAAACGCTACCGGATGAAACTGATTTCTTTCGGTGGCGATCCACTGAAATAGCTCATCCATTTTTACATGTATGCGTTTTGCTTCTGTTACAGGGTATTTTGATCCGCTGATAAATAGATCCATGTCACGGTATTTTCCTGCATAGTCACTTTCCACATTCTCATAAAACATTTCATGCATCGTAAGGATATCTATTCCAGTGATGGTTCTGTTTTTAATTAAGGTGAACATGAAATCATAGGCTTTGGCGTGACCGATTGCTTCAAAGGTATAACGCAACGGTTTACCTCCGGCTGTCAATCCATCCTCAAGCAGAACTTTCGTTTCACTTTCCGTGAGTGTATTCCCTTCAAGAGCATTGGATGACCAAGTGAGGCCAATACGATAGTAATCTTTTAGTTGTATCAGACTCTCCCCATTGAAGCGTCTGCGGTCATCTATGGTCGTCTTATATAAGTCAACTAATCTGTATATATCCATTTACTCACCTTTTGTATTGAAAATTTTACATTTTCATTATATCACAAAATCTTCCATTTAGCCAACTAAATAAAAATCCACTAAAGTAATGACAAGGGTAATGACAAGGGGACGGGGTTGTTGTCAACTTTTATCGACAATTCTTGAAGCCCAAGAGGCATCGGAGTATAATGTAATTACAAGGGAAGTCTTCGCTGCATCCGGCACATCTAGTTCTATGGGCGATCTTTTGGTATGCATCAGACTTTTCCGCAAAGGTATCACCATACTTGTTGAGATGAAGTTTTTTAGGACTCCATCTCAACTTTTATTGAACGAGGGGATAAATAAATGAAGCTGATCATAAGATATTTAAAACCTTTCTTAGCCATGTTGACAGTTAGCTTGATTCTGCTGTTTGGTCAGGCATTCAGCGATTTAAGTTTGCCAAGGCTTATGGGTGACATTGTAAATATCGGCATCCAGCAAAAAGGAGTTGAAGCTGGCGCTCCAACGGCCATGAGCCAAAACGGATTTTCGTTGATAAATTTATTTGTGCGTGATGCTGACAAACAACTTTTTGAGAACAGTTATAAACTTATAACGCCAAATTCAAGTGAAGCGGAAAGGTATATTGATGATTATCCGGTACTCCAAAATACGGCCATTTATGTTTTGGTCGAAACGGATAAAAGTACTCTTGCAGATCTAGAAACCATATACGGCAAGACTGCTTTTGCGATGATGACCTATTTTCAATCCATGCAGACAGGAGTAACCGGTGAAGAAATCTCTAACGGTACGGAAAATACTCCCGCCGACTTTGATATTAGCGTGTTTTATGAATATCTTCCCAAGCTTCAGTCTATGCCCAGGGAAGACTTTGAGAAAGCAATCCAAGTCGCAGGAGCGTCAGATTCGCTGCTTCAAAGCCAGGTTGGCACAACATTTACCACCATGTTTTACACCGAACTTGGTGTAGATATGTCTGCAATACAGCAAGTTTATATCATCAATAAAGGTATCCTTATGCTTCTAATTGCTCTGTTTGGCGGGCTGTGTGCAATTTTTGTAGGGTTTATTGCAGCAAGGGTAGCGTCAGCGGCAACCCAAAAAATGCGCCGTGACGTTTTTTATAAAGTAGAAAATTTTTCAAACAAAGAATTTGATACATTCTCAACAGCCTCTCTGATTACCAGAACCACCAATGATATTCAGCAGGTGCAGCAGTTCATCGCCATAGGAATTCGCATGATGTGCTATGCACCTATAATAGGAATTGGAGGTACAATATTTGCTGTGGGCAGAAGTCCATCCCTTAGCTGGACAATAGGGGCAGCAGTTGTTTTCATAATTGGACTGGTAATTATTCTGTTTGCGGTCGCATTACCCAAATTTAATATTCTGCAAAAATTAATTGATAAACTTAATCTTGTCAGCAGAGAGAATTTATCAGGTTTAATGGTTGTACGCTCTTTTGCCAATGAACGACATGAGGAAAGGCGCTTTGATTCTGCCAACAAGGAACTGGCCGACACCAATATGTTCACCCAACGAATTATGGCATTTATGATGCAGGCACTGACATTAATTATGAATGGTGTCAGCCTGCTTATCATCTGGGTAGGAGCAAATGCTATTGCTCAGTCTACTCTGCAAATAGGCGATATGATGGCGTTTATGCAATATGCTATGCAAATTATTATGGCATTTTTGATGCTTGCCATAATGTTTGTCATGCTTCCCCGTGCTATGGTTTCCGCAAATCGTATTAATGAAGTGCTGAACACGGAACCTTCTCTTGAAGACAAATTAAATACAAAACGATTTATTAATGTAAGAGGGCAAATTAGATTTAATAATGTTTCTTTCCGGTATTCCAATGCGGAAAAAGACGTTTTAAGTAATATTAATTTTACAGCACAGCCGGGGCAAACCACTGCCATAATCGGCTCAACGGGTTCCGGCAAATCAACGCTGATAACGCTGATCCCCCGATTTTATGATGTAACAGATGGTGCGATTGAAATAGACGGTATTGACATACGGGACGTTTCGCAAAATGAGCTTCGCGAATATATTGGATACGTACCTCAAAAAGGTGTCTTGTTTTCGGGCGATATTGAATCTAACATCCGATACGGCAAAGAAGAAGCAACAAATTCCGAAATAAGTAAGGTAATTGAGGTGGCGCAGGCGAAAGATTTCGTGGATCAGGCAGAAAAAGGCCTTACAACTCCTATTGCACAAGGCGGAACCAATATCAGCGGCGGACAAAAACAGCGCCTTTCCATTGCCCGAGCCTTGGCAAAAAATCCACCGATTTATATTTTTGATGACAGTTTTTCCGCTTTGGACTTCAAAACTGACGCCACACTGCGAAAAGCATTGAAGGAATATACAAGCAATGCTGCCGTTCTGATTGTGGCGCAGCGCGTCAGCACAATTATGAATGCAGAACAAATTATTGTCCTTGATCATGGTAGAATTGTCGGGATAGGCACACACAAGGAATTGCTGACAAACTGTGAAGTCTACAGGGAAATTGCCGAAAGTCAATTTTCAAAGGAGGAATTAGCGTGAGCGAGCAAAAATCCAGTGGCAATGGACCTTCTCATGGACCTCCAATGGGTGGCAAAGCTATCGTAAAAGCAAAAAATTTTAAAGGCAGCGCAAAAAAATTGATAGAGTATCTGAAACCGTTTAGGTGGATGATATTGGTTGTTGCCCTCTTTGCGGCCATATCTTCTATATTTGCTATCGTCGGCCCTAGAATATTAGCAAATGCCACAGATGAAATAGTACGTGGTGTGTCAGATATGATTACAGGTGGCAGCGATGGTATCGATTTTGGCTACATCAGAAATATCATCCTCATGATAACTGGTTTGTATTTTACCAGTGCAGCTTTCGCCTATTTTCAGGGACATATCATGGCAGGAGTATCCACAAAGGTATCCTACAACTTGCGCAATGCTATTATGGAAAAAATAAATCGACTGCCCCTATCCTATTTTCATAAAACAAGTCACGGTCAAGTGCTTTCCCGCATCACGAATGATGTTGACACCTTAAACCAGAGTTTGAATCAGAGCATCACGCAAATCATTACCTCATTCACCACCGTTGTTGGCGTATTGGTTATGATGCTGACCATTTCATGGCAATTGACGATGGTAGCTGTTTGCATTATCCCCGTTTCCTTGATATTGATGATCAGTGTTATGAAAAAGTCCCAAAAACATTTTAGGAATCAACAAAAACAATTGGGAGAAGTCAACGGGCATGTTGAGGAAATGTACAGCGGGCATACAGTCATGAAGGCATTCAACGGTGAAAAAAGATCCATTCAAAAATTTGATGCGAGTAATGATAAACTCTACGAATCTGCGTGGAAATCCCAGTTTTTGTCAGGGCTTATCATGCCTATTATGAGCTTTGTGGGAAATATTAGCTATGTTGTCATTTGTATCCTCGGCGCTTCTATGGCGGCGACCGG
>JAUSPO010000098.1 GCA_030656575.1 Bacillota bacterium | reverse complement strand
TTTCTGTTGGAGTACTTCGAGTACTATGAGTACAGACCACGAGTTTTGTATGTACTCCAACAAAGAATTACATCTGTTCGAGTACTATAAGTACTATATTTTAGTATCACGAGTTATCCTTTTAAAAGATATCGCTACCCTGTTAATTTCCCTCCCTTTAAGAAATTTATGCAAAGAGTGAGGTGGTATAAACCCCTCGAATCATAACAGGGACCTACCAGGCTGGTCTGGCTAAAAGAGCAGGGAAACATCTATTCAAGGCGGAAGAACAAATCTCTAAAAGAAACTTAACATCATCCCCATAAAAAAATGGAGAAGCAAATGCCTCTCCATTTTTTTAGTTAAATACTTTAATGTGATCTATAACCCTTACTCTTCTTCTATATCTTTCTTGCGCTCCGCCAACTTGTCGCGGATCACGCTGTAACCGAGACATCCAAGGGCCGCAAAGGCCAGGCCGCCGTAGGAGTTGACGGCACGCCAGCCAGCGGCGCTGAGGGTGAAGCCCTCGGCCACGAGGTGGTAAACTTCGGCGTCATCATCCATGACCAGCAGGATTCCCGTGTCTTCCTTCCCATAAAGGGCTGCTTTCGCACGCCCCGTTCCCTTGAGAGCATTAACGCGGGCTTCTCCCTGGGCAATGAAGTTCTTCACGGTTACCGAAAGCGATGGCTCCTACAGGGCAGGCTTCCGCGCAGAAGGTGGATTTTCCGTCTTCCGCCACCCGCTGTGCGCAAAAACTGCATTTCTCCATTTTATTAGCGTTTTCCGGATCCAGCTGGGGAACGCCAAAAGGACAGGCGCTGATACAGGCGCCACAGCCGATACAGGCTTCCTTTTCCACTTCCACCATGCCGCCGTTATCCCCGGCAACGCGGAAAATAGCTTTTACAGGACAGATAGCTTCACAGGCAGCTACTTCGCAGTGCATACAGGCGTTTTTTTTACGGAAACGCAACTTCACATTGGGGTAGCTGCCGCTTTCAAAGCGCAGCATTTTGGTGCGAAAAATGCCATAAGCAGCACCGTATTTATCCTTGCACTCTGCAGAGCAGGCGCTGCAGCCGATACATTTTGTCAAAGTTCTTCCCTTTTAGCTGCATTTACCAAGGGGAAGGTTCCCCCTCTCGCTGTTGCTTTCTTTAACAGGTTCGAAAAGATTCTCCCTTAATAATTTTTCCAGCACTGAGAATCTTTCTTTCCGCAGGGAATAAAAAATCCACTTTCCTTCCCGCCGATCACTAATTAATCCTGCCTGCTTCAAAATCTTCATATGATGGGAAACAGCTGGCTGGGAAAGTTTCAAATCTTCCATTACCTCACAGACACACATTTCCCTTTTTAGGAGCATATGAATAATTTTTAGACGCATATCTTCACTGATAGCTTTTAGATATGGGAGTAACGTATTAGTTTTTTTCATATCTACATTTCCTTTTCTATATTGTTTTGGACGGGAACCAGTGTTTTGTCCTTAGACAAAAAGTCACAAGTAAGAGCATAATAGGAACTTCAATCAACACGCCTACCACGGCTGAAAGCGCGGCCCCGGAAGTCAGGCCGAACAATGTAACCGCTGTGGCAATGGCAACCTCGAAGTGGTTGCTGGCACCGATCATTGATGCAGGGGCGGCTTCTTCATAAGTGATACCTATCAGTCTGGACGCACCGTAACCAATCCAGAAAATAAATACTGTTTGGATAATCAGGGGAACGGCAATCAACGCTACCACGAGGGGAAAGCGCAGTATTACCTCTCCCTGCAGCATAAAGAGAAAGATAAGTGTAGCCAAAAGGGCAACGATAGAGATACTGCCCATGTTTTTTAGGAAGACCCCCTCGTACCATTCCAACCCTTTACTTTTAATAAGGCGTGTACGGGTAAAGAAACCGGCAACCAGAGAAAGGCCCACGTAAAGCAGCACGCTATAAAAGATGGTCATAAAAGGCACTACCATTTCGGCAACCCCAAGCAGGAAATTGCCAAGAGGCGCGTAAAGAACCAGCATGGTCAAAGAGTTAATGGCAACCATAACCAGGGTCAGGCCCATAAAACCCCTGGCCAGGTAGCTCCAGACCAGCACCATGGCTGTACAGGGAGCAATCCCCAAAAGGATCATCCCGGCAATATATTCAGTAGCCATATCATATTCGATATATGGAGCCCAGATAATCCGCATAAAAAGCCAGGCGAAGAAAAACATCGTAAAAGGCTTGATACCCCAGTTTATAATTAAAGTCATAAGCACTGGCTTAGGAGCCTTGACCGCATTAACCACTTCGCTGAAGTCAATCTGCAGCATAATGGGAAACATCATGGCAAAAAGGAAAATAGCAACGGGAATATTCACCTGTGCCACCTGCAGCGAGTTAAGTAATTGTGCCGCTGACGGAAATGCTGCCCCAAGGCCAATCCCCGCTAAAATACATAAAGCAACCCAAACTGTTAAATACTTGTGAAAAAAACTCAATTGGTACTCTTTTGTTTCACTCATTAATATCCCTCCTATAAAAAAATATTAATTAATTGTTACTACTCAGCTCAGAGTAAAGCATTGGTGAAACATGGGAACCTTAGACATGGGGACAGGAGTAATGTAAGGGGACACACCTCTTTCAGATAAATTAGCTTCAAAACAAATTAGTTGCACTAATGCGGCAATCAAAGCGTCCCCGTGTCACGTTAAGCCAGCTCACGGCCAGCACAGTTTGTTAAATGCCTCACCCCAGTTTTCCAAGGTAACCAACCGTAACTTTGTCTCCTTCCACAAGGACAGGAACACGGGTAGCGTTATATTTACTCTTAATTTCTTTCAAGGCCTGCCGGTTATGAGAAATATTAATCTCCTGGAAGTCAACGCCTTTCGTTCTCAGTTCATCGATGAGCTTCGTGCAATAGGGGCAACCATCCTTAATAAATACTGTTATTTTCATTAATAAGCCTCCTTCAATACATTATAGATTTAAATCTATGGATTTATTTAATGACATTTTATACCATTTATTTGTCTGGCAATATGAATACCATCTCACTTAATAGCCTCTATAATATAAGAAGCCACAAAATCTTCAATATTTTTATCCGGTACCCATGACTTTATAATATCTCTGCTGTTATCTTTGGGTGTCATTCGGATATGCTTGAATCCCGCATTCTGCAGCATTGCTTTGATGTCTTCAACATATTCGGCTCCACCAATACAGCTCGCAATCAATGCCAGGTCCTCTTTTATGTTTTCAGGTAATTGTGCTGTTGCAACAACATCCGATATTGACAGCCTTCCCCCAGGCTTGAGCACTCTGAAAGCGTCTTTAAAAACCTGCTTTTTATCCAGAGAAAGGTTGATTACACAATTAGAGATGATAACATTCACTGAACTGTCTGGCACAGGTAAATGTTCAATTTCCCCTAATCTGAATTCTACATTGGTATGCCCACTTTTCTCAGCGTTTTTCCTTGCCAGCTTAATCATATCAGGTGTCATATCAACCCCTATTACATACCCTGTTTCGCCCACATGTCTTCTGGCAAGGAAACAATCAAAACCACCTCCGCTTCCAAGATCAAGGACTACTTCTCCCTCTTGAAGAGATGCTATTGCAATGGGATTTCCACATCCTAATCCCATATTGGCTTCAGTCGGCAAATTTAAAATGTCCTCTTCGGTATAACCAATTTTGTTGGATATTTCACCTATATCAATTAGAGCACCATTGCAACTGCAGCCTCCACTGCAGCAGCCTCCGTCAGAACCTTTCTGCGCTACTTCGGCATAGTTTTGCCTTATAAAATCTCTGATATCTTCTTTATTGTCCATCATACATACACTCCTTCTAGTATTAGGCTTCCCTCTCCAGCGAAAAGCTTGACGTTTTCAGTCGGATGTGGCTAAAACTAGCCATCAGCGCCACCGCCTCATCACCGAACGTTCTTCTTAATACGAATCTGATCACCATCTTTTAAAACTTTTGCCAGACCTTCTTCATCGGCTCTCTTTTTATTAACCGACACCTCAATATTCGAACGCATTGCAAGTGCCTCCCCTGTCTCAAAAAAGAGGACATCCTTCATTTCCGGTATGAGGCTTACGAGGTGATTGAGACACTCGCCTACTGTCCTGCCATTTACCTCAAACAAATGTTTTCCTTTCGTTTTGACAGACAGGCTGCCTGGAAGATATAACTTTATACTCATCTTAGTTACCTCCTGGAAAAAACAGTACTAAATCAGAAGCAGTTACTGCTTATCGGCCTAAAATCGTGATTTACATTTTTCACCTTATTAATGTGCTTCATTTACTCCAGCGACGAACTACCTTTTCGCCTACACAGGGCCTCTCATCCTCTTGCTTTTAAGCTGATTGTTTTGCATAATCAAATGCTGCTGGGGAGTAAGCAATTCTCCATCTTCATAGATTTGCTGACAGAAATAAAGGCAATCCTGCGCGGCGTTAAATTCTTCTCTGGTTCTCCCTTTGTCGAAGCGATGGCAGTAAAAACTCTCACTCCGCTTTTCCAGCAGCCCGCACTCACTGCATTTGGTCATTATATCACCCCTTAAATAGTTTAAAATAAATACTAATTAACTTACCTCCTGTCCGCACGCATCAGCTGTCCGGCAAGGCAGGGAAGCTGCTTTCTTACCTGGGGAACCACTCGTTTCAAAACAAAATGCATCGCTTCTTCAGGATCTTTGTCCAAACAAATGCTTTCAAGCGTAACCAAGTCCTTTTCTTCTAAAACAAAGAATATCTTACCCAAGACTATCCCCCCTTGTATTTGTTCATCTTGAGACAATTTCGTACAGAGCTTTAACAAGAGTTTCAATATCCTCCTCGGTACTGAAGAAACCAGGGCTGACGCGTACAGTTCCATATTCTACGGTTCCTATACAGCGGTGAGCCTGGGGGGCACAGTGAAGACCACTGCGCACCATGATCTCATAGACTTCGTCAAGAACGTAAGCGACTTCTTCAGGTGCAATATCATGCAGGTTAAAGCTGAAAACCGCCACTCTTTCTCCTGCAGTTTGAGGGCCGTATAAAGTCAGCCCCGGGACCTCTTTTAGCCGTTCAAGGGCAAATTCCGTCAGCCTATGTTCGTGAGCCCTGATCTGTTCTACACCTTTTTCCAGGATAAACTCAACTGCTGCACCCAGACCTGTAATACCCGCCACGTTAAGGGTGCCTGCCTCGAAGCGCTCCGGAAGGTGAAGAGGCATCTGCTCCGGGACAGATTCGCCTCCTGTTCCCCCCTCTTTCAGGGGATTCAGCATAATTCCGGGAGCGATATAAAGTCCGCCGGTGCCCGTAGGACCCAGCAAACCCTTGTGACCGGTGAACGCCAGCAGGTCAATATTAGAGTTTTCAACATCAATGGGATATACCCCTGCTGTCTGAGCTGCATCGATCAGCAGGGGTATATCATGACGGCGGCAAATTTTGCCCACTTCTTCTACAGGCATAAGCGCACCAGTGACATTAGAAACATGGTTTATGGCCACTAGTGTCGTTCCAGGAGAGATAGCCTGCTCCAGTTCCCCGGGGTCTAAGTGACCGCCTTCCGGGCATGAAATTACAGTAATCCTTATCTCTATCTTTCGTTCAAGTATCTTTAAGGGGCGCCACATGGCATTATGTTCCATTTGGCTTGTAATAACATGATCCCCTTCTTTTAACAGTCCCTTCAATGCCAGGTTTAGCGATTCGGTAATATTTAATGTAAAAACAATACGACTTACATCTTTAATGCAAAAAAGTCTACCTAAAAGCTTCCTGGCCTGGTAGACAAGATTATCGGCATCCAATGCACGGCGGTATGCCCCTCGTCCGGAGCTTGCGCCAATATTACGCAGGTAATTGTCTGCAGCCCTATAAACTGGCTCCGGCTTGGGGTAAGAGGTAGCCGCATTATCAAGATATAGAACCATATTGCTCATCTCTTTTGCTTTTTGTTTACATCCTAAGAGGTTTGTAAGCGAAAATAGCTGTACACTGACTCCCGACCAGAGGCAAGGTCAAATTATTTTCCCGTACAACATTGCTTATTTCCGCACCCCACCACGCATTCACCGTCAACCCGTTGAGCGATTCTCTGGCGCAGACGTTTAAGATCACCATTGAAAACTTCAGGTGGTATGGAGCCGATGGACTGCAGCAGGCCGCTCCGGTAAGGGTCAAAATTCTCCTTTAACCTGTAATAGTTCCACCTTCCCCGCTTATTAGCGACAACCAGCCCGGCTTTAGCCAAGAACTGAAGATGGCGGGAAATATTGTACTGGTTTTCCTGAAGAGCATCGACAACTTCGCAGACACAAAGCCCCGCATCCACTTCTTTCATCAGAAGTTTCAAAATCCGCAGACGAGTGGGCTCCCCTAGCGCCTTTAAAACCAATATATACTCCTTCATCGAACCTCACCTTTAGATAATATATGCATCATTATGCATATATGATAACAAGAAGCATTCCTTATGTCAAGATCAAATAATAGAATTTATTAGCTCCTGGAAGGGAACCAGTGTAAATATCATTCCTTTATTAATTAGCATTTTACTTTAAAAATATGGAATGGATCTTAGGGTATCTCCTGCAGCGGTAGTTTGCCTCTCAGCGGCTGGCAACCTTGATATTTCTTCACATTTACTTATTATTACGATACATATTAAATAGAACATATAAAAAATTTTCCTTTTCCATATCGACCCAATCCCTATGAAAAGGTTGAGTGTACCCTTGCTCATGTTTGGGAGATACTACTCCGTCATTAATTAGAAATTCATATGCCCGGTGTATTTTTTTGAACTTCTCTTCTGCTTCAGGGCTTTTATTAAGATCAGGGTGTAGACTTTTTGCCATTTTACGATAAGCTCGTTTGATTTCTTTTTTACTTGCCCCTGGTGTAACACTCAGTACAGAGTAATGATCATCTATCATTACATTTCTCCTCCGCATAATTTTAAAACTCCTACCTTTAATTAGTAGGGCATACCTGTGTTCAAAAGTAACGAAGTTGTTCAATCTTCTCGTTCTGATATGAAACTGAAACCAGGTTTAAAAACCTAAATAAAACATATAAAACGATAGTAATAAAATCATACTTCCCATTGCTATTTTGAAAATCTTGCTATATTTCTCAAATCTCTGTGATGAAGAAACTTGGTTTACAAAAGCTATCGATGTACCTGCCGCAAGCAATAATATGCTATGCCCTATGGAGTAGAGCAGTAATAATAAAATCCCCCATAAAAGGCTTCCTTTCTGTGCAACTACAGCTAATAATACAACAAGGACCGGGGTTGCGCAGGGTGAGGCAAAAATTCCGCCAAGCATTCCTGCTAGAAGCGCTCCAATATATCCTTTTCTAGTGTTTCTACTCATTGCTGACGACTGTGGTATAATATTCACTATTTCCCACGTTTGCAGGGCCATAAGCGCCATTAATATTCCGAGCAGTATAAACCACCAGGAACCTGTTCCCTGCATTAGTTTCCCAAGTATGGAGGCTAATGTTCCCAAAACAGTAAATGTTACCGCAGTTCCGATACAGAATACCAGAGAATATCTAAACGCTTTTTTGGCATCGTTACCGGCATAGCCGCCAACATACCCGATTACAAGAGGAATACTTGACAGGGAGCATGGCGTAAACGAGGTTAGCACGCCTGCCAATAGCGCCAGCAAAGGAGCAAGCCATATATTAAGGGAAATTACGTTCCCTAAAATTTCCAACCATTCATTGATCATTCCACACCAAGCTCCTCTAATACCTCGATAATTGATGCCTTATCCATGCCCCCCTCGTGGTAAGCATAAGTGTTGCCGTCCTTGTCGAAGAAGAATTGTGTTGGAATAACTCTTAAAGGGAAACCTTCAGCGGCGCTTTGGTTTCTCCATACATCGACAAACTTAATTACCGCTTTACCCCGATATTCCATATTCAGTTCCTTCAGTAGCGGAGCCATCTCTTTGCAAGGATCACAAGCATCTGCGCCAAAGTCAATCATAACAGGCAGGCCATGGGACAAAATTTCTTCGAGATTGAAATTTTCTGTTGCATCGAGTGCAAAACCCGATGTATCAGGGTTTCCATTTAAATCAAGGTTTCCATCATCATCATTTGAACCTGCGTTCTTAAAAGCCCAAATGCCAAAAACAACGATTATTATCAATATGGGAATAAGAATATTAACTATCGGTTTACGGGCTCTCTTTTCTGCTTTCTCATATATCCCTGTCTGATTTACTTGTTTTTCATCCATTGCAGCAGCTCCCTGCCCTTTCTGGGATATAATTTCTTTGCCCCACTAGTTCCAAGAGTTTTTCAGCAGCTTTTTTATCCACTAAGTTAAGACTCCTTACATCCAGGAAAGCCTGCTCTACTCCGACCAACCCCACCAGTTCGCCACCAACATTTAGCATATATATTTTAGGTGCATTAGGATCACAACAATTGCTCATATACTCATATCATCCTTTATTTTACAAATATCGGGAGGACACGGTTCGTCCTCATTCAAGTAGATAATCTTCATTTTCATTAAGGAACCAGGCTGCCGTAAATCAACCCTGAAAACGTAGCCATGACAACAACCAGGGCGATATAGACTACCGTCTTCTGAGTGCCCAAAACGCTGCGTATTACAAGCATGTTGGGAAGGCTTAGCGCAGGCCCCGCTAACAGCAGAGCCAGAGCCGGCCCCTGACCCATCCCCAGGCCGAGAAGCCCTTGCATAATGGGAATCTCTGTCAGGGTGGCAAAGTACATGAATGCACCGACAACCGAGGCTAAAAGGTTGGCCTGCAAGGAGTTGCCCCCTACTGCCGCTTCGATAAAGTGCGAGGGGATAAGACCGGCTTCAACTCCGGGGCGCCCCATTAGCAGTCCGGCTACAAGGACACCGCCGAAAAGAAGCGGTAGGATCTGCTTGGAAAAATTCCATGTCGATTCCACCCAGGAGACGCGTTCATAGCTTTCAAACCAGCGCACCAGCATAAAAGCCATAATCCCCAACAGGATAATAACCACATACCACTTGATGCCGAAGACAAAGTTCCAGAAACCTGCTGCATCCTCCGGCCTTCCCCAGGCCGCAAAAATGAGGATTAGAACAAGCACCACGAAATATAACAGGTTCTGGGCCGGTCGACGCCTTTCTTCCTGATCAACCATCTGCCCCATTGTCGCTTTAATCTTTTCATCTTCCTCTTTCCGATAGATAAAAGCCATGATCAGCCCGATCACCACGGCAAATAACACCGCCCCGACAGCCCTGGCCAGACCCAACTGCCAGCCTAAAACCCGTGCCGTGAGAATGATGGCCAGAATATTAATTGCCGGACCGGAGTACAGGAACGCGGTTGCCGGACCAATGCCTGCACCCTTTTTCCATATACCTGCAAAAAGGGGCAGTACTGTGCAAGAGCAGACTGCCAAAATGCTCCCGGAAACGGAGGCTACCGAATAAGCCAGATATTTGGGAGCCCCACCCCCAAAATACTTGAGCACAGCACCCTGTGAAACAAAGTTTGCTATGGCCCCTGCGATAAAAAAAGCGGGTACCAGACAGAATAGGACATGCTCTCTGGCATATTCCTGCAGCATATGAAAAGCTTCCAGAATGGAAACCTGAACTGCCGGGTTGTTAAATGGAATAAAATAGGCTGCCAGAAACACAGCTATCATCAGTGTTAACTTATGCCATTCCTTCATTTTCTCCATCTCCCAATAACTATCAAATTATTAAACACAACTAATGATCTCTTTGTTACCTATTTTTTATATCTATTTTATAGCTCTTCCCGGATCCACTTCTTAATCTCTTCTTTTCGAGGTACACGACCAAATACTTTGACCTTCTCGTTTACTATCAATCCCGGAGTCATCATGATATCATGCTCCATGATTTTTTCCATATCTGATACTTTCTCAATATCAGCAGCTACTCCCAGTTCGGCCACGGCATTAAACGTTTCCTTCTCCAATTTCTCGCAGTTCCTGCATCCAAGGCCTAAAATTTTGATTTTCATTTTTGTGTAACATCGTTGACATTAAAAAGCCTTCCCAGCATTTTCCTGGCTTGGTAAATAAGACCATCATCCTCCAGGGTCTGCCGGTAGACCCCTCTGCCGGAGCTGACGCCAATGCGGCGCAGATAACTGTCCACGGCTTGGTAGACCGTGTCCGACTTGAGAAAGGTAGTAGCACTGTTGTCAAGATAGATGGCCATATGTCCGCTCTCTCCCTTTAAAACTAAAATACGCTGATTTATTCCTGCTAGTAACTTTTTTGCATCTCCCTTCTCAGCTCCAGCAACTTTAAAGCCCGGCAGCCTCGCACCTTTAGCAGGACAATTTATCCCCCTTGCAGCTGTCCATTCCCACAACACACTCCCCGTCAACGCGCAGGGCGGGGCACCAACCCTAAGTCATTGAATTTTCATGATGCCTGAAATGATAGAAAAAGCCAGGGATAATGCCCGGGAAAGTGATTTTGAATGATGTGAAATTTCGACTGGGTAAGATAGAAAACTTTCCGAGCTGGATGACAGCTCTGTAAACATAGTCATTAGTAATAGTAACTGTATCATCAACCTTTCAGCTGATAAATCCTAGGTCTATGAGGAAATATACAGGATATTATAGCCTGGCGGAAAGATTTCTATATCCGATATTGCTCTAACTGGAGAGTTGCCATATTTATACCAATACAAAGTTTGCCTGCATCGTAAAAGTGATCCTGCCAAAGGCAGGGAAACAAGTGACGGGATAAAAGTGATGGCCCCAACTGCTGCTGCCAGAAGGGTGCCGCCAAAACCAGCATCCTTCCCCAGGTAGTGTTCGATCATCTCCGGGGGAACAAACCCAAGGAGCAAACCTACCAGGCCGACGATAAACAGCAAACCGGGAATCATTTTAAGCAGCATCTTTCCCCCAATTATGCAAGCCTTTCTAGTCTTTTGCCGATCCTTATAAATGGAGTAACCCAACCCGGCAATAAAGAACGAATAAATTAGCACAAATTCCACTTCCAATCATACTCCTTCCTTCAATTTGAGTGAATCCTTATTCATAGTTATTGAAAATAAAACCAGCACTGGGGCTGGAGATAGTTTTGATTAACTTTTAGCTTTCTTCTCTAGTCAAACCACCCCAAAACAATTTCAGGATTTCTGTGCCAGCATTATCTAAAATAGGGGAATGACCTTTTTCATCCAGCTCCAAAAGGTACCTGCGCATGAGTGCCTCAATGGCTCCAAAGATTGCTACTGTAATGATTTTCAGATCAAAGGGGTAAAGCTTTCCACTATTGATCCCTTCTGCAAGTATTTCCTCAATAAAACGGGGTAACCCTTCAAACCTGCTCATTCCTTGAAAGTGACAAAAGCGGGACATATGTCTTTCCTGTAAAAGGACCCTGAAGACATCTGGATTCTTCTTTACTTCATCAAAGTGCATGGTAAGTATAAGTTTCAATTGATTCAGCGGATGAAGGTTTTTCTTTCTAATATCCTGGTAGAAATCCAGGCGCTTTTCGTACTCTTTTTGAAAGATAAAATCCAGGATATCATTTTTTTTTTGAAAATAATTGTAAATAGTGCCTACAGCAACACCTGCTGCCGCGGCTATTTTATCGCATCGTGAAACCCCTCCCGGGCAATTACCTCCGCTGCTGCCTGGCGAACTATTTCTTTTTTATTACCTGCTTCTTTGCTTTTCATCTTTTACCCCCTTAATGAATGAGCGTTCATTCATATTATACGGAACATAAGGACCATAACTGACGTTTATACCTTTCAATTTAGCCAGGGTGGGATTCATATCTCTGCTGTAAACACCAAGCCATGGCCTGGTAATCTGACCATGTTCGATTAATTCTAGAGCTGTTTCCCTGACAGTATTACTCGGGATAGCGAAGCCCATGCCTTCAACACCACCTAAATTAATCTTGGCAGTATTAATACCGATTACCTCACCATTGATATTAACCAGAGCCCCACCACTATTTCCGTTATTAATAGCTGCATCGGTCTGGATAAAGTTAAAGTTTTGACCCTGAATTGTTATCTGGCGCCTTGTGGCGCTAACTACACCTAGAGTAACAGTTTGCTGGAAATTTAAGCCCAAGGGATTACCGATCGCAATGGCAGGTTCACCAACATGAAGTTTGTTAGAATCAGCAAACTCTGCAGCCACCAGGTCATTCTTTTCAACTCGAAGAACAGCCAGGTCTGTGAAGGAATCACTTCCCACAACCTCGGCAGATACTTCTTCTCCGTTCCCTAAGTTAACAGTTATTTCGTGAAAACCTTCAATGACGTGAAAGTTGGTAATAATAAACCCACTACTATCAATGATCACACCTGAACCAGTAGACAGTTCCCGCAGGTAAGTCTGTCCACGAAAATCCCTGAAAACAGCGTAATTAGTAATACCAACCACAGAAGGAGTTACTTTTTTGGCTGCATTAACAACGGCCATATAATATGGCTCGTTTTCAAATAAAGTTACGCCCGCTGACTGGAGCTGTTTTATTTGTAGAGTGGATTATCGACCGAGGAAGCATGACTAACTATATGTTTCTGTGAAAAAGGAAAAACATCATAAAAATTAATATAAAAAAAAGAGAGCATTAACAGGCAAGCCATCAGGGCACCGACCATACTAATTAAAAAATATTGTATAATCTTACGATAGTGTAACAAATAACGATAAATAATGTTCAATTAAGTCACCTCTTTTTAAAAGTGTTCGTTTATTCTATCAAAAAATTAGTTCTTCGATCATTATTTCCTCTACTGTTTCTCTTCTTCAAAAGCCATCTCTTGAGAAGGGCTGCTATCTCACTATATGGTTTCACTATGGGAATTCATGGATCATCTTTATTCATGCCTTAAGGCCTCAATAGGATCCAGGGCTGCCGCTTTTTGTGCCGGGTAGACTCCAAAGAAAAGACCAACTACGACAGCAAAAGAAAAGGCCAAAATCACCGAACCGGGAGAAATAACTGTAGGCCAGCCGGCAAAACGAGAGATAAATCGGGAAGCTGTTACCCCAAGGATGGAACCTAAAATACCTCCTACCACACTGAGGAGGATGGACTCAATTAGAAACTGGCCCATGACATCCCTCTTTTTGGCTCCAATAGCCTTGCGTATGCCAATTTCGCGCGTTCGCTCTGTAACTGAAACAAGCATAATGTTCATGATCCCGATACCCCCCACAAGAAGTGATATGCTGGCTATAGCACCTAATAAAACGGTAAATGTTTGGGATGTCTCTCCTACCGCGCTAAGCAGCTCATCCTGGCTGGTAATCCTTACTGCATCCGGGCGGGGAAACTTTCTGTTAAAGAGCAAGGTAATATGGTTTAAAGCTGTTTTGGCATCATCAGCGCTTTTGGCCTTGGCATAAATTGTACTCATGCTGTTTGTCCCACTCAAGCGCTGTGCCGTGGTAACAGGAATGTAAGCGATATCATCAGAGTCACCACCCATAGCAGCTCCTTTTGCCTCCATTACCCCGACTACAACAAAAGGTTGGCCTTTGATATAAACCGTTTTCTCCAGAGGATTTTGCGAACCGAAGAGTTCCTTTACCACGGTTTGACCGAGCACTACAACCCGGGATCGCATTTCCACTTCTTGAGGTATTAAAAAACGCCCTAACTCAGGGTAGTGATTTCTTACTTCCGGAAGGCCTGCGGTTACCCCCTCCACGGAGGTGTCATATGATTCTGTCTGGTATTTTATAGCAGTCGATAAAGTTAGAGCAGGAACAGCAAACTCAATAGTGGGGACCCGTTCTTCAAGCTCGTATGCATCTTCGATAAAAAGCTCTCCGCCTGCACTTCTTACCGGCCTGATCAGAATTAGATGTGCCCCCATGGATTCAAACCTTGCTGAGACGCCCTGTGAGGCCCCCTGGCCAACTGCTACCAAAGCGATTACTGCTCCCACCCCTATAATAATACCTAGCATGGTCAGAACAGACCTCAGCTTGTTGGCTCCAATACTTTTGAGGGCGATTTTTACCCATTCCCAAAAAGTCACCGGGCTCTCACTCCCCCGCTTTTAAGATTATCGGCTTTGGGTTCACCATTTTTCTGGTCTTCAATGACTAATCCATCGCGCAGGCGGATCACCCTTTTAGTAAAGGCTGCAATATCTTCTTCGTGAGTAACAAAGATAATAGTTATACCCTGCTCGTTTAGTTCTCTGAAAATCCCCATTACTTCTTCACTTGATTTGCTATCCAAATTCCCGGTAGGTTCGTCTGCAAGAAAAAGGGATGGCTCACCCACAAGTGCCCGGGCAATAGCCACACGCTGCTGCTGTCCTCCCGATAATTCTGCGGGTCGGTGCCGCAACCTGTCGGAAAGGCCTACCATCTCCAATGCGTATGCTGCCCTTTTGCGGCGCTCAGAAACACGGGCACCCCGGTATATCATGGGGAGCTCTACATTCTCCAGTGCATTAAGCCGGGGAAGAAGGTTAAAGCTTTGAAAGACGAAACCAATGTACTTATTTCTAAACTCAGCGAGATCATTGTCTCCTTTTTCACTGATTTCATTATCATCCAGAAAATAGGATCCTTCGGTAGGGCGGTCCAGGCAGCCGATGATATGCATCAGCGTTGATTTTCCGGAACCGGAAGATCCCATTATAGAAACAAATTCGCCCTTGATCACTTCTAGGGTTATACCCCGTAGGGCGGGTACTGTTATCTCCCTGCCGGGACGGTAAATTTTGGATACACCTTCCAGTCTAATCACAGTAAATACCTTCCTTTGCCAGGTTTAATGCTTGAAAGATCATCTCGATTCTCCCCTGCCTCCTCCACCACCTGGCACCCCTTTACCGCCGGGAGAGGGGGCCATTCCTGGCATCATTCCGGGAAATCCTTCCGTTGTAGTTGCAGAAGATACAATCCCTGCAATTACGACTTTATCCCCTTCTTCGACTCCGTTTTTAATTTCTATATAACGCGTTCCAAGAAGGCCAATTTCTACCGAACGTCTCTCAATCATTCCGCTGACCAGAATTTCGACAATACCTTTCCGGGCACCCGTCTCGAAGGTTACTGCTTCCGTGGGCAGCACGAGCACATCCTGAAGGTCATTTACAATTATAGTGGCTGTGGCCCTCATACCTGCCCACAGACCCTCGGGTTCAGTTATCTCCAGGGTAACATTATAGTAGGTAATATCTCCCTGGATAGACCCCTCACCGGCGATAGAGATAATAGAGCCCCGGTATTGATGTCCCGGTAGAGCATCGACGGTAATTATAGCCTCCTGGCCCGTAGTTATTTTTGCTATGTCCAGTTCATCTATGGGCAGCACCAGTTTCATGCGGCTGTAATCAGCAATGGTTATCAGTAGATCTTTGGCTGACACACTGCTGCCAGCTTCAACATCTATTTCCATCACCGTGCCGCTTATGGGTGAAGTTATCCGCAGGTCACTAAGCTTGACAAGCTGGCTTTGCATGTTAAGGCGGGCCTGTTCCACCTTAATACGCTGTTTTTCCAGATCCGCATCGGTATATGTCTTGGGTTCAGGGTTAAGAAGACGCTCCAGGTTGTTTTCTGCCTGGGCAAGGAAAACTTTAGCTTGACGGATCTGGTAGTCAAGATCGACATTTTCAAGCCACATAAGCGGCATTCCTTCGTGTACATTCATCCCGCTTTCCACGGTCATCCTTGTTACCTTTCCGACCACATCCGACCGTATTTCCAGCGTATCTGCGAAGTAGGTATTGCCGCGCCCTAAGTTTATTGAAATGATTTCGTCTTCCATATCTTCGACTTCAAAAACAATATTCACAGTGGCACTCATCCCGGACTTTACCCTGTCGTCAGAATCCAGTTTAACCGTGACTGTAAAATATGAAAGTTCGGAGACATCCGGTGATGTCTGTCTTACTGTTCCTTCGCGGGCAATTTCGTGAATTACCCCATCATAAGTCCTGCCGGCAGCTGGAATCCATACACGAACATCCTGCCCTACCTGTGCCTCCGATAATCTAAGTTCCGATACCTGAAGTTTAACCAGTAAGTCTGACGGGGTAAATACTGTGGTCACCAAAGCTCCTGCAGAGACATCGTCCCCAAGGCTGACATGAAAATCTACCTGGCCGGAGATGGGAGTTTTTATCTCCAATTTTGGAAGCAGAGAAAGTTTTGCTTCAAGGGCAAGATTTGCTTCCTCTACTTTCAAGCGGGATGTTTCAACAGCTAATTCCTCAGGATCTTCAACGTCAGGGATTAGCATCTGCTCAAGATCCATCTCCGCCAGCAGCAGGTCAAGACGTGCTTTTTCCAGGGCTACATCAAAATCGCCACTGAAAAGTTCCAGTAAAAGATCACCTTTCTCGATAACGTCGCCTTCATTTACCGCCACGCTGCAGACCGTTCCCGCCTGGACACTTGTGACCTGCTGCCGTTCAAAGGCAGTTACAGGAGCGCTGCCTGTAACCGTCTGGGTTATACTGCCTCTCTCCACTTTAAAAGTTATGTATTCGCCTGAGGCTGAGGCAGTGCGATTTCGGTTATTCATCCATCTTTGGACAACAAAGAGCCCACCTCCGGCGATACATATTATCAGCATTAATACCAACATCTTACGGGTAAACCTGAAACCTGGTAATTTAACCATTAATTTTCAAGCATCCTTCCAAAGACCGGCTTCTCCCCGGACAGTGAAAGCAGCCTTTACCTCCTTTCGGTTGCTTCCCATAAGAGGTATTATATGCCTCATTTCTCAATAATTTGTGAAGAACATATTAAGATGTTATTAAGATTTCTAAGTTAATAATCACTTACCCCCCCTTTAAGAATGAGTATTCATTCATATATACCAAGCGAGGTCATAAATTAGGAT
>JAUSPO010000094.1 GCA_030656575.1 Bacillota bacterium | reverse complement strand
TGGTTGAACAAAATAGAGCATTGCTCTTTTATCTTGGTTTTTCTTTTGGGTTTAAGACCCCCACCTCTAAGCGTAGCGTAGGTGGGACTTTTCAATCAGGTGGAGTAGACTCTCCACCTGATTCCCTGATGTTTCAGCTTTGCTGAAACGAATTCATACTCAACAAAGAAGCAAGTTGATCTGCTCCTTTTTTGCTTTTACTAAGAAACCTGATAGCGGTAGCCAACTCACATATATCATCTAAAAATTTCCGATCATATTGTTCTATACTGAGACAATGAAATACATCAGAAGCCATTTGAAAACACAGCCTTTCTCAGTTACATTTAGTACTATCTCCCTTTCGTCTATTGTAAGCATTTTTTTCTCTTTCATCAATACTTTCATCCATGCCTTCGATTACAGTTCCGAAAGCCGCGTATTTTCCGTCCAGGTCCGGCCTTTCGGCAACCGTTATGAAAAACTGGGAGCCGGCAGTGTCAGGCAAATTGGACCTGGCCATGGAAAGGACCCCCCTTTCGTGAACCAGCTCATTAGCATGGCCGTTAGCGGCAAACTCCCCTCTGATAGCATATCCAGGCCCGCTTTGGCCCGTCCCTTCAGGACATCCTCCCTGGATCATAAAATCGGGGATGACCCGGTGAAAGGTAAGTCCATCATAAAAACCTGCTTCTGCCAGAGCGATAAAATTTTTAACGGTGTTGGGGGCGTTTACAGGATCCAGCTCCACCTTGATCAGACTGTCGTTTTCCATTTCTATAGTAACCACCGGCAACAAACAAAAAAACCCTTTTTTAAAAAGGGTTAAAATAGACCGGCCGAAGGGCTTTCCCCTGCAAGCCCCTGCAGCACCAGACAAGGGGAAGTTTCTCCCGTCGGGCAAACATCTCTCTCGTCCGCTCTTTTGTGAACTAAACCTGCATAGAGATGGTCCTTATAATCCGCTTTTTCCCACCGCTTGGGCAAGCTATCTTTTGGAATCAAACGGACCGTCCCTATGGTCCGTTTCGAAATAAATGATTATTCATGTGCGGCGCAGATCAGACCGCCCTTTTCATCCGGGATTAACAGTGGAGCAGGCTTGCCACAGCGCGGGCAGGGCGGCGTCTCCACCTCACCGTTAAGCGGATTGTAAACCAGTGTCTGCCTGATGAGACTGGTTTTGTGCTGCACCTCAACCTGCAAGAACAGGCAGGGGATACGACAGACCACCAGGTGATCCAGTAGCACCTCCACTTCCAAATCATAACGGGCCACAATATCATCCTGCCGGTGCTGCCAGTCTGCCCTGGTTGCGGCAAGCTGGTCCTGAAGCTTCTTTTGCCTTGCCGGATTGCTGCTCTCCCCATGCTTTTTTTCCAGTTCGGATAGTGTTTCCCGGTAATAGCGCCCCGTTTTCTCCAGCTCTTTCTGCCGCAGCAGGGTGCCAGCCTCGCGGTAAAGCAGGGAGCGCTCCCCGGCCAGTTGCCCCACCGCCCGGCAGGCCACTGCATAAAGATCCCGCACGGGACTTGTCCGGGCCTGCGCCAGCCGAGAGAGGGGGTGCTCCAGGGGAATAATATTCTGCCAGTATGTTTCAAATGAGGGAAATGGAACCCCGTTATGACCATTGATCACAACCGGAATGATCTCTTCAGTTTTTTCAAAAGAACGAAATACACAGAGAAAGTTAAACATATAATAAACGTTTTCCGCAAGGTAATGACTCGCCACACTGGGTGGGCGACAATGCAGGTAATCTACCGCCTTGGCGATTTTCTGATCAAGATTTTTTGGTCTCCTCACCTCCCGGCCGGGCCAGTAGTGGACGGTAAAAAGCCCGTAAGGAGCGGCCAGGCGCACTGCTGTATCCAAAACTGCACTGCCGGGAGCGATGAAAATGCTGCCCGGTGTTTCCCGGGCCACCTCGTAATCAAAGGCCAACAGCAGTTCTTCCGCACCGAACCGGTTGGCAAGCTCTTGCGGCACAAGGGCCTCCAGCAGGCCATATGAGGGTTTCTCCACCACCGCTCCCGCACGGTCCAAAAAAGTATGCAAAAAGTTTTCCAGGGAATTGGCCGTTTTATTCTTCAAGAGGCAACAACTCCCCCAACAGGCGGTCGTCCAGTTGCCGCACCGCTTCGTATTGCTTCTTCGCCTCTACCAGGCGCTCACCCAACTTACCCATGTCGTAGGAAAGCTTCTCCTCACTCTCCGCCCCGGACCAGATATCCATGATAATGCTCTCAAAATCCTTCTTTTCCTTGAGGCTGCCCAAGATCATATCCAGTTCCCCCACCACAAGCTGAAACATATTAATCTTGGCATCCAGCAAGTCCAGCACATAAGCCTCTACGGTCTGCTTCGCCGCAAAGTTAAGGATAAAGACATCCTTCTTTTGCCCCAAGCGGTGCAAACGCCCAATCCGCTGTTCAATCCGCATGGGATTCCAGGGCAGATCGTAATTGACGATATACTGGCAGAATTGGAGGTTGCGCCCCTCGCTGCCAATATCGGTGGAAAGCATCACCTGCCCCTTTTCGGCAAATAATTTGACCTGCTCCTCTTTTTGTAGACGCCGCATACCGCCGTGCAGTTCAGCAACCTCTATCCCTTCTTCCCGCAGGAAGGTAACGAGCCGCCGTTGGGTCTCCCGGAAACCGGTAAAAACAATAACTTTTTCCGGGATGCGGCGCAGCAGCTTCAACAAGGCTTCCGCCTTGGCACAACGTGAGATCTGACGGGCGCAGTCAATGAGGGATGACAGTTCCTGCTGCTCACCCGGCTGCTGTTTTTGTCCGGCAGCCAGCTTCTCTAACGTTGATAAGACCGCCTCAGGGCTGCTACCCGCTTCACGCTGCAAAAGCTTCAGCATGAATTGATTGACACCGTCACCGAAGCTGCCGCTTTTATTGGCGTAGCGAAAGCGCACAAACGCAGTAAGGCGACGGTAAAAATCCAGTTCTTCCGGTGCAAGGGCAACCTCTACCACCTCGGCGCGACGGCGCACCTGGATCACACCGGTTTCGCTCCGCCGGTTGCGGACCATGACCTCCCGCACCAGCTTTTTCAGATCCTCCGTATTCTTTGGTTTGAGCGGGTCGCCCCGCGTAATATATTTACGCTTGAAAGAAGTAGCTGTCTCCAACTGGCCCGGCAGCAACAGGGTGATAAGGTTAAACAACTCATCCAGGTTATTTTCCACCGGCGTGGCCGTAAGGAGCAGGATATACTTTTTCTTCAACTGCTGCACCATCTGATAGGCCAGGGTGCGGTGGTTTTTAAGATGGTGCGCTTCATCAACAATTACAAGGTCATATTCGGCCCCGAGAACCTGCTCCTTGTTCTGTTTGTGCTTGGCCGTGTCCAGCGAGGCGATAACACGCTCAAAATGTTCCCAGGGACGGGGATGAGACTTGAAATCGGGATGGTCATAGGTAATAAAATTGATGTTAAACTTCATCTGCATCTCTTCCTGCCACTGTTCAACCAACGAGGGCGGCGTCAGTACCAGAACACGCTGCGCCAGACCGCGCAGCAGGTATTCCATCATGATCAGGCCCGCCTCAATGGTCTTGCCCAGGCCAACCTCATCACAGAGGAGGGCCCGGCCGCGCAAATTTTTCAGCACATGGCGCACCGTGGCAAGCTGATAATCCAATGGTTCCACGTTGCGTACGGCAGACAGGGAGAGCAGGGTGTCAAACCCAGGGTTCAGGGAAAGGAGCAGGGCGTCACGGTGCAGCAGCAGATCCGCAGGTGGGTCCGCCTCACCTTTTTCCGCAGCAGCCAGGATCCTTTCATCTGTTGCAGCGGAAAACTGGATGCGCACCGGCTTTTGTAAAGGGACCGCATGCGGATGGGACACAGATATCTTTGCAAACGGTATATCCGGAGGTTTTACCGGAGACCTTAACGAAGATTTTTCAGACAAGTTTGCCTGGTCTTTTACCACGGCACTTTTATCCTGCTTTGGCGTAGCAGCAGCTTTATTGCTTTTATCCGCCCGGGGCACAGGTGTGGGGTCAGCAAAGATTACGGACGGCAAGCTGTCCAGTTGCCTCCCCCCTTGCTGTTTGTGTTTGCGCTGCGGCATCAAAGTAAAAATGCCCGCCCCTCCGGGTTGAAAAATATCCGGTTGCAGCATAAAAGAATCGGTGTCCAGTTCTTTCAGCAGCTCTTTTAACTGGGAATTTACCAACAAGCAACCCTGGTTATTTACACGGCAGCGTATTTGCTTCTCATAATAATTCAGAATAATTGTTTGTCCCGCATTGGCCCTGAGGACTTCTCTCAGGAACCCCCGTGGAAATATTATATTTCCTTTTAGATCCTTTTTCAGGGATACAACCAGTTCAACGCTCATAAACAATTGTTTCTACAAAAATCGGCATTTTCCTGCCGCGCTCAATAATTTAGGAAACATCTGCCTACGCAAAAATAAGTTCATTAATCACATCCGAACATCCCGATTGTTTCGAATTTCCTGTCCTTCATACGAACGCCGTACTGCCTTTTGTAACTGATACATCGTAATAGACGAACAGAAAATCCATGATGAAAAATGCCGCCATATTAGCCTTTTGACCCGCTGTTTCCTCTTTAAGACCCTTCTCATCCTTCAAGTATTCTAGAGCCAAATATGAATCTCCATATTAGTTCCCTGTTTAGAGATGTTTAACCTCATCCCAAAAGGCCGGGCGATTTCTAAACTCTTCCTTCAGCGCGGCAAACTGCTTTTCCCAGGCATGTTTGTCCTGCAACTCCCCGAAATAAATACCTTTAGCCATGGCAAGATAACCGGCCGCCTCACGGTAGGTTTTACGATTTCCTCCCGGTATTTGTCTGCGGGCCTTTTCCAAGTAATAATCGATAATCTCTTGCGGATAATCTTTTTGTAACTGATTTGCAATTTCTATGTGGTCATCATAAATAACCCGGGTGCGGCCGCGTGTTAATCCACCCAGCAACGCTTGCAGCGCCTCTTCTTTCATACCTTCATCGATACAGATTTGCATGTAGTTTCTGCGGCTGTTCTGCAGGGCCGACACGAGGAACCGCTCTTTCACCAGTTGCCAATCTTCACCTTTAAGATTTTCCTTAAGTCGTTTATATTCATCGTAATACCCGTTCATTCCCACAAAAGGAAGCCCCTTTAGCATAGCTTCTTTCCCTTTTGCATAATCACCCTGCTGCAGGTAATAATCAGCGAGCTTGTTCAACATCATCTTTTCCCCATTACGCCGTTCCAATGCCGTATCAACAATTCTCAGCAGATTATCCTCATCACTACTACCGGCATAATAATCAAACAGATACTCAAAAAGCTCCGTGCACATCCCCTCTCCCTTGAGGATACCCTGCTCCATGATTTCCAGGGCCTGCTCCTTTTTATCCCTTGCCAGATAAAAACTCCCCAGATCCCAATAATCCATCCCATCCTTCAGATTGTTTTGGCGCAGATCAAGGTAAGCCTCATCATCCTTTAGTTTGTTGAGATAAATATTTATCAACTTCCTATTGTTCCAGGGGGAAGGATGCTTCCTTAGCTTACCGGCAAAATACTCCCATTCCTCTGCTGTTTGGCAAATTGCAAAACAAAGGTCGCTTAAGTCATCTTCAAAACCGTAGCTGTCTATGAAATATTCATGCAGCGCTTCTTCCAGCAATTTCATTCTGGTTGCAGGGCCCACTTTACCCTCTTGAAGGAGTTCTGAAGCATTGTTAAGCAAGTAACATACATGATCTTCTTCCCCCTCCTCACCGCCGCCGCCATGAGTATTAAATGCACCGATAATTTCTTGCACCTCGTTCCAGTATTCCATGACAAGCTCATCATTAATGCTCTTTTGTACGACAGGAGCTTCAACCTTTTGCTGCGGCAAAACCTCTTTTTCACCATGTTTGCTGAGCCATCCCATGGCCAGCAGCGCCGCGTCTTCGCTAACAAGAATAATATAACTGAGCAGTTCAACCAGTTTATCATTTTTCAACTCCATTATTCTGCCAATCAGCACATGATCACTCATCTTAAGCCATCCTTTCCTAATCCCCGGTTATTTAAAACCCCACACTTCCCCCATGTCTTCTATTTCAGGATCGTCGTATCTGTCTATTGTGTCGAGCCATTCCTGCATCTCTTCTTTTATCCTTTCATTCAGATAATCATATGCTTCCTTTGTAACATTCCCCTTTTCAAGCATGAATTGATAGAACTTCTTCAGGCTTGCGGCATTACTTTTTATTGAAGCTTTGCTCGACCACATTGCCTTTTTAATGAACCAGTAACCTAAAAAATATCCTATTTCACCACTCCCATCTGCAGCATCTATAGCTTCTTCGTACAGGAGGAATTTATTGATATAGAATTCTACATTGTAAACATGCTTGTCAATTGTTTTTTGTGTAAGGTCCTTTTCAGTAAGCCATTTTTCAAATTCAACCAACAATGTTTCATTATCTTTCCTGATCCTTTCACAATCTTGTTCGTATTGTTCGTACGAATCCATATTCCCGACCCCCTAAATTGTAGTAGTTGTTACCGACGCCCTCTTGTCTGTGGTCCCGACCACACGTTAGCTTTTCATCTGTGACTGCTCATCGCATTTACTCACCACATTGTGGCTTGAAAGATAATCGAATAAGGGTTTGCGTTTAAGGGTGTTAATCAGCCTGAAAATGTAGTCGGACGGCTTTCGTTCACGGTTCAGTTGCTTCAGGCGCTACTGCAATTGATCTATGTCACCCTTTATCAGACAAGGGCAGACAGGGGGACGTTTCTCGCGTCCGGACCCTCTTGGTAATTGTCACCCTTTTAAATCATCCTATCGTTTACACTCTCTAGTCTCTTTGCTAAATCTCCATTTGGTAACTTACCACTCAATTTCTTTATCCAGTTTGCTGGCAAACCTTTTACAATAATCGATATCTTTGATTCCTGTAAGAAGCTGTTTGGAATCAGACCCTTGATACTCCTCGACGCTCTTAATACCTAACTCGTCCATCATTTTCTTCGTTCTTTTCTCGGGCGATTTACTTCTCTTCTCTTTCATTTTACTCAAATCTTTTCCGGCGGACCATATTCCACACCAAACTGCTCCACCCTGACCTGCCTGATGCGCTCTTCCTCCAGGGGCTTGTCTGCCTCGTTCCTGAGCACCGCGGCGATCCTGTCCACTTCATCCATCCCTTCGAGGACCGTTCCGAAAGCAGCGTATTGTCCGTCGAGGTGCGGTTTTTCGGCAACGGTTATGAAAAATTGGGAGCCAGCAGAGTCGGGCAAATTGGACCTGGCCATGGAAATGACCCCCCGCCCGTGCACCAGCTCATTCGCATGGCCGTTAGCGGCAAACTCCCCACTGATGGCATATCCAGGCCCGCTTTGGCCTGTTCCTTCAGGACATCCTCCCTGGATCATAAAATCGGGGATGACCTGGTGAAAGGTAAGTCCATCATAAAACCCTGCTTCTGCCAGAGCGATAAAATTTTTAACGGTGTTGGGGGCGTTTACAGGGTTCAGCTCCACCTTGATCAGACCACCGCTTTCCATTTCTAGCGTAATCACCGGTTTCGGTTTATCCGCATAATCCTCTCCGGCCGTAATATCTCCAGTATGATTGTTTGTGTCCCCGTTCCTTAGCAGAAAAATCACTGCCAAAGCCAGCACCAGTAAGATAATAACCAGCGGGACAAACCTGGGAATGCCGCGCTTTTGCCTGACAGATTCCTTTACCTTCCCTTTTTGCATGCCAGACTTTTTCTTTCCGCCCTTCTTCTTCGTCATACCTTTCCTACTCAAAACTTCAAGTTCAATTCATTATTACGGCAGGTCTCCAATCCCACCAGTTTCGCCTCTCTTCCATGGGGACGATTCGAGCGTCCCCGGAGCGCAGCGAAGGACTGGGGGACATTCATAGGGGACATTCCCCGCAGAGGTGTGTTCCCCATACCACTTGAAAAATGGGGTGTGTCGCCTTACCTAATATTATGGATTCATCTACTACTGCATATATTTTATCCTGCTGAATATTTCTCCGGCCCCCGGAAAACTTCTCTGATATGCCAGTTTATATAATTCTCGCTTGGTTTATACTGGGGACGTTCAGGTATGCGTATTGATTGACCATGAAATCTGGCAAGCCACTGCTCAAATCCCTCTCCACCATGGGCCGTTTCAGAAACCTTGACCTTAAGATTATGATCAATGCTAAACACCCCGCGGTCAAACAATTTATGATGCAAGGTGCAAAGCAACAAACCGTTATCCTCCTGATCAGGGCCTCCCGCCTGGTGCCATTTAATATGTGCGGCTTCAAGACCCACCGGGAGTCGTCCAAGCCAGACATTAAAGCCACACACAGCGCAACTAAAAGAATATGCAACGAGAATGCGCTCCCGAAACGCGCTGTCACGCGGACGAGGCATAGACAAAACCCCGGCCTCAACTCCCACCGCTTCAATATCAAGACCCGCTGCCTGTAGTATTTCCGTATGTAAAGAATCTGGAAAACTCTGCTTCAGCACCGACCGGGCAATAGCACTGATAAGGCTATGATTGTCAATTAAGGTGGAATATACATCCTCACTAAAACCGCCGGACACGTTATTGTCCAATAAAAACCGATCTGAAGGACTGCCAACTATACTAATTGACCCCATCACCGACAGTTCCCAAATACCATCGTTCGAAAGATGATAAAAAGGATACGCTGGCGTCGAGCGCCGTGGCGGCCCAAAATCGTCCAAAAGCCGCTGCAGCGGTTCCATCGCTTCAGCATAAGAGATCATCCTTGGCTCCATCCGCTGCACCCGTCCAAGCATGAACAGAATCAGCAGCGGTTTATGTGGAGCCCGCTGATCGCCACGCTTCCAGACCCTGATGTTGGCAAAACGATTGAATAAATCTTGTTCAGAAAACATTATTACCCTTCCTAAAACCAAATTGGCATTACCCTGAACTACAGGTTTAAATATACCAACATTACAAAAATTTTTCAGGTTTCTATTAAAGACCCTTAATTATTATTGAGTTGGCTTCTATTCTCAACAAAACCTGCTCCATAACTTATCCCATAGCCTCCCAGAAAATTGTCGTTACTGTTATCTCTTTTTCTATAATAATTAATTAAAATCCTTCACATTCTGGAAATTGTATAATTTTTGGCAGGATTTCCAGAAATATGTGTTGAAATAAAGTTAAACTATCAGAAAAACCTGCAGTATTTTAAATAAATTCAAAACAGGAGGTCTAGTTATGGAGAATAATAGGACAGGTTGTTTATCTGTTTTTTTGCCTTTCTTAAGATTAAAATCAAAAGATACGAACAAAGAAGAAATTCTGCCTTATGTCATAAGAGATGACTTTTTATCCCCCTCGGAATTATCATTTTATAAAATACTTACGCAAGCTATAGGGCAGGATATGAAAATTTGCCCTAAAGTCGGATTAAAGGATATATTCTTTGTTAAATCCGGAGACAAAAAGATGTCCTATCTCAACAAGATTAACCGAAGGCATATCGATTTTTTAATTTGCAACCCAGTAAATCTAGTTCCAATTTGCTGCATTGAATTGGACGATTCATCCCATCAAAGGGCCAAACGTGTAATTAAAGATAACTTTTTGGATAAACTCTTTATTGCCGCTAAATTACCTTTGATTAGATTTATAAATAAAAGAGGCTATTCATTAACGGAAGTAAAAGAGAAAATTCAAGCAGCACTCGAATCCAAAAAAGAAACCCAAATCAATCTATACATCCAAGACAAAGAAAAAGCAGAAACTATCCCGGACATATTCTTAAACAAGGAAGAACTCTTATGCCCAAAATGTAATATTCCAATGATTCTTCGTGAAGTTAAGAAAGGGACAAAAAAGGGCACACAATTTTGGGGATGTTCAAATTATCCTAAATGTAGGGAGACGCTAGAACACTACTAAAATAATTATGGGGGTCTATTGAGATGTCTATTATTCCAGGATGAAAATTACTGCGGAGATCGCGCGAGCGATTCATGAAGAACTGGCAGGGACCTGGAAGAGATCAAGGATACCAGGAACAGAGGAAGGCATACTGAAGGCATACTGCGCTTAATCAATTCCCGCTGGAACTTTAAAGAAGAAGGCAACTATAAAGGTGGCAAAGAGTGACCCGGCCAGGAAGCCCGCACCTGAAAAGATATATTGTTGTACCATACGGATGTTCCGTTAGGTTTATGGAAGGCAATGTCTACCAAGAATCACCATCAAGCCATTCATCGTCGTCATCCTCGTCAAAGGGTAGCGTTAAAACAGTTAATACGGCATTCAGGTAAGGCATCGACACTGATTCTTCATTAATAAACTCGTGTGTACCAGGTGAAGAAATCCAAAAAAACGATGGAACCTGTGCCGACCCTTCCGGCAAGTCGCCTGTCTCAAAAAAATCAACTACAGGTGAGCTTTCATCTACCCTACCTGTTCTTAGTTCGTACGGAAAAGATTTGGCCTTAGCGGTCCATTTAATGATGCCATCCTCGGAGCAGACTATCCCAACCCTATCGGGACAAATGCCGATTATTTTTATAGCGGTAGCAGTTAATGACGTCTGGCACGCTTCCGCAATGCTTTTGATCAGGGATAATGATACGTCTGATGTTTTTACTATATTCTTTAACCAAGACGTAGGCATGAGCAATTCCGCGGCGAAGCGGTTAGCCTCGCGTTCTTTTTGGTTGGAGCTTTGAAAACTAAAAATTTCTCTCACATTGCAGTAATATTGTGATTGGTTATGTCCCGGCAAACAATAGTGACCCAACTCATGAGCTATGCTAAAACTATCCCTGCTGAGATATCGATTATTGGAATTGAGCAGTATCTGTGCACTACTGCCCATTCTTAACAGTAATGCATCGGCATTTTCTATCGGTTCTGATGCACCTGTATATCCTTCCTGGTACAAACGTCATACAGGTTAATAGGTGGAACAAGAGGAATGTTTAATTCTTGAAGTAATTCGATGGCATACCCCTCTGGCAATATACCAGGTATGTTATAACCACTCATATCTTCCGGCCTTTCTGTTGCTCCCGGCAGCGGAGCTTTTCTAAATATCTTTCTACCGTCACATGGTCTTTTACTGATAAACCATCATAGTTTCTTGCCGCTAAAGAAAAGGTGGCAGCCTCTTCTCCTGGTTTAATTAAATCTTCTATATGTTGGCGGGAAAAACGCCATTCGCGACCTACCTTAGTTGCCTTTAAGCGGCCGTCCTTAATCATGTTATAAACGGTTTGGTTACTAATACTGAGTAAATCGGCCACATCATCCACGTTAATCAGATCCGGCCTTTCGTCCGGCTGTATTTCAGAAAATCCTACAGAAATATTTTGAATCATACGTGCTACTTCGGGATCGAAAACGACCCTTTGACATTGCTTGCACTGATGAGCCTTTATTCCGTCAATGGTTACTTCGTAATCCCCCCATTTAGACTTAAACGAAGTTGTAATATCGTCCATCTCCATAGTGCAAAGTGCACACTTCACTTTTTACGCCTCCTAGCCATAATTTTACCAAGCCAATCCCAGGCTTCTTCTTTAAACTCACACACACTAACAACCTCAACCTCTGGATAAGAAGTGGCAACAACTACATAAAAGCGAGGTATGGTATCTGTTGCCTCCTGAAAAAGTACCCTTACATCACTTTCCGATCCAATATCTTGTACTTCTATTTCTTCTCCTTCTAAAATTGCTTGCACCGTGTCATTAATCAATACTTTTCTTTCACCCATTCTTTCAAGGGCGTGATCAGAAAAATGAATCTGACCTTTTTGGGCCATTTTACGAACATATGAGGATTGTCTCGTCATTGCCGCAATCTTCTTCTATAAGATATCATAAATTATTATAAATTGCAATAAATATAAGGCTAATTATTTAAAAATTACCTTGAAGATCCAGTGGATAAAGTTATCGTCGGTCAAATGCGCTTCCACCCCAACAACCTCACTTTCCCCTTCAAGCACTGATCGCTTTTCCCAAAACAGGCCATATTTCCTCTGGATTGACGCCCATCGGTACTGCGGTCAAGATCAGCTCTACTCTCCGATTTCCAGCACACACCGATGCTTTATGAAATGGCCGCTGCCGCTCTAATAAGGAGTACCAAGTTTTTGCACGGCAAGGATAGGCGAGACAGCAGACTATCTTTTTGTTTTCTGATACAGTGGAGTAAGCTAAAACTTGCAGCAGGTCACTACGGTGCTGCTCGCGTAGTTCTTTCTCTAATCCAGTCCAGCCTTCACGGTTAAGCTCTTCCCAGTGGTTTTTATATTTTGCATCAAATATTATGGTTTCTCCCTCCCGGTCCAAGACCAGGTCAGGATGCAGGTAGCGCTGCGAACCAAGATAGGGTGGGTTCCAGCCTAAGGGTGTTAACGTCTCACGTTGCCTTCCGGTTTTTAAGTTGCCCCCTGTGCGCTTTGCCATTTGCCCCACTACCGTTTCTACCCAGGCCTCGAAAAACTGATCCATGGGTAATACCCACGGCAACCCTTGTAAGTCACCTAAACCAGCAAGCCCTCGATCTTCTACGGTCCACTCCACAGCTTGAATCCCTTTCAGGAATATTTCCGTACTGAGATTCCCCCGTAACCAACGGCTCAAGGTATGATGACTAGGCTGTATTGACGGAACATCTCGTACTTTTTCCAACAAACTCTGGCACAAGCTCAATAACTGCAGCACAATCACCCCAGCCGTACGTTGGCTTTGCAAGCTTGACAGTTGTTTGCGCAGGGTATAATGAATGGCCCCTTTCAGTTCCCGGTCATCTCTTAAATCTGGGAATCTGCAGGGAACATTTAAAAAGCCGGCCCGGGGTATGTTTACAGTGGCATAGCGTGCCCAATTAACCTGGCCCCGGGGAGCAGCTAAATCGTCCTCTGAAAACTCAAAACTACGGTCTAGGCGGTCTAAAAGTTTTTGTAAGCGAAGCAGAACCGTCGTTGATAAAACCCAAGGGGGAATCTTACGGTCAGAACGAGGCAGCAAAGGCAACCGCAAAGGAACAGGGATTACTTTCCAACCCATTGCCCCCAGCATGGGCCCAATACCTTGCCACCCAAAGCGGGGCTTAATGACAAGTCCATAATCAGGGCGACCGCTGGTTGGAGATATTAGCGGCAAAGCACCAGCCTGTCCGCCAGCACGCAATTGAATCAGGACCGCTGAACCATCGTAATGGACATCACCCTCTATATCGAAGTCACGTAAAATCCCATAGTTCTGACTTAAGAATTGGTGCGCTAAGCGAGCAGATAAGCCTTGCGGATCTCTTGGCAAATCACCTCTGACCAGCGTAACTGCCGGTATCTTAAGCTGGCTATTATCTTCAACTTCAAAAATAGCAGTCTGGCGCATAAGTTTATTTCTTTTCATCTTTATAGACTCTCTAACCATTGCAAATAAGCCTCAATCGAATCGGAAAAAGCAGCAACATAGCCTTGCTTTAAATATTCTTCTAAAAGGGGCACTAAATGAACCTGCAGAAATCTGAGAGCCTTTTGTGGATCCTTTTCGAGAAAATAAGAATGGCCCGGCAATAGTTCCAGCGCTTCATCATCAGCATATTCTACAAAAATGTTCAAAAGAGCCTGAAAGGCTTCCAGCATCAACGCATGACTAAGCGCCTCAACAACAGCTATCTGAGGCCATAGTTTTAAGAAAGCAAACCGCCTGCGGACGGCAATATCAACGATGGCAATACTGCGGTCGGAGCTATTCATTGTTCCCAGGATATGCAGGTTAGATGGCAGGGTGAGCGTTGAACCGTAGGATGCATCAAAATCGTATGCCAGTTTTATAGTTCTTCCTTCCGCAAGGGGTTCTAGAAGAAAGATCGCTTCTCCCAACACTTTTGCTAAATCAGCACGGTTGATCTCATCAATTAGTAATAAATAGGGCTTGTCCAGATATTTTGCCGCCTGGCCGGCTGCCTCCATCAAAAACCCAGGTTTCGGTTTAAACTGCAGTCCCAAGCTTTCTTCAGTGTGAACAGGGGCAAGTCCACCTACAAAGTTTTCATAGGTTGTATTCGGATGAAACTGAATCGTTTGCCCAATACCCTGATATGTATTATGAAAAAGCTCTAAAGCCATGCGAGTTTTGCCGGTTCCAGGGGGGCCTTGCAAAACAGCATATTTGCGCTCCGCCAACAACTCTGCAGCTTCCTGGATATTGGTAGCAGGGAACATGTGTGCATAGTATGCGGCTTGGATCCTATTAGCATCTTTTTCCGCACTTGTGAGAGGTTGGTAACCTCTTTCTGAAAACATAAGGTCTAAAAAAGCTTTTACTGCTTCTTCCGTGCCCTGTCGATTTTCATCAGGAACGTAAAAACCATAAATAACTTTCCCGTATTTTTTAAATCCTGCTTGGAACTCTGTAAATAAGCTTTTAATGTTTCCCGGCAAATCCAGATCAATACGAGCCGGATCTTGTTTGGACCAAGCAACCATCTGCCCTTTACCATATTTACTATTTAACCAGCTGCAAATAGCCTTCGTTTTACGTCCATGGCCAGGTCGACCCAATATCTCTTCATCGGGGCTGAGGCCTTGAGTACCAATAACCATGCCAATGAGGGCCGCCCTGTCTTCAACAGGGAAAATGACAAAACTCATTCCACCATAAGCACCAGAGTCTGGGTTCGAAGGATCTATTAGTGCGGTAAATGGAACGCCAGACCCTGAGCGAAAGTCAGGTGCGCGCAAGCTAAATGACTGCCTAGCCCGCCCTGGGTATCGGCCACTATTGGAACCGAATAATTCTTCAACGGCTTCGCGAGACCGTTCAGGCCAATCTACTAGCTGCCCTGAGTGGATAAGGTCTAATAGTTTTTCCATACTGTGGTTCCCTTCTGTTAATCATTTTGTGCTGTCTGACACATACGTTCTGGTTACCGAATTAGACTTGAAACCTAATCCTTATTCATGCTCAGAAAGCCACTTCAATAAATACGGCCTGTCATAGGTGTTATTGTAAGGAAAGTGCTTAAGAAAAAACTTGAAGATGGCAAGGTTTCGCCACAGGAAATAGAATTAATGCAAAGCAAGGAATACTCAAAGGATACATTTGATATCCAGTATCCGCTTTTGCTAAAAGGTAGCAAAACTGACGGAATAAGCCCCGTTAGATACTATTCAGCGCCATTAAAAATATATGGCGAAGACTATTTTCTTTGCTCTGAATGGTATGAAGTGTCTTTTTTGGTGATGCGAAAATAATCGTACCACCAGAAAGGCCAAAATACCCAAATATGCACATTGCAGTTCTAATACACTTTTTAATTACCCTCGTTACCGTTTCTTCTTTAGAACCATAATTTAAACCAGCTTCATGAAATGCGACATCAATTGCATAAATGTGTTTATTGCTTTCATCAAATGAAATGCCTATTACATCTATTTCAGCTTGTGATATTAGCTGATGAATTCCGTTCCTTTTGTATAAATCGAAACCAAATTTTAATTTAAATACATCTGAGGAGTCTTGCATTAGTCGTTCTAAAACCTCTTTATTTTTAAGCTCCCACGTTGAAGACGCCTTCCAGTTTGTTTGTACTATCTGACATTCCTTGATATGCCTCAACCACGATAAAAATAGTGATTCGCCGATTTCTATTTTCATAATTACACATCCCTCTAAATCAATCTCTAAAGCACTCAAATGCTTGTCTCATGGTAGGGAAAGGAGTAATTTTCATAACTTTCTATATCTTTTCGCTATGAAATGGAAAAACCCTGCAAAAGAAGATAAAATTTGCAGGGTTAATGTATTATCTAGAGTTCTTAAGAGGATTATTACCTATAATTCATGCAGTTTTTCCGTCTTCTATTTCGGGAAATTCCCATTTGGGGATCTTATGGTCAGACGGCAATGGTATTAAATTAGAGCTTTATAAATACCGGCCTTCGTATAAATTGCCTCCAGCATAACACACTGGAAAGGGGTTAATCCCGCCGCTGCGGCAGCTGCCCGTTCTTGCCCTAATACCGCCTGAGGTAAGATTGGATATAGTCTTGCACCTGGGATGCAGGTCTGTAAATACCGAAATGCCCTTCACACAGAATGTCGGCTTTCAGGTCAAGCAGCTTCTTCATGGATACTTTCCATTGCCCCATATGCGAACCCCAGGACGGGTCAAAGGGACCGTGGATGTCCTGACCGAATAAAACCCTGATCCCTTCTATGTCCAGGTATGGGCTGATCCCGCCGGGCGTATGACCGGGTGTGAGGGGACAGTATAACGTCAGATCCCCCACAGACAGTTCTTGCATTTCCCCCCTCAACGTTATGTCGACGGGTACCGGCCGGTACTGCACATTGTAGTACCAATCCGCCGTTAATTCGGGTTTGCCTTCGCATACAGCCCCCCTTTCCAGTTCATGGGATACTACCTTTGCTCCCAGTGACTGAAAATAATGGAGACCGCCAATGTGGTCGATATGCCCGTGCGTGGCCACCACATATTTCAACAAAGACGGGTCCATGCCAACTCTCCGGATGTTTTCCATGATTTCCCGGCATGAGAAACCAAGCCCCGCATCCACCAGGGCTAGTCCATTTCCTCCGTCCACCAGGTAAACGAGTATTTTGAAGAGATCGAGACCGCTCTGGCCCTTCATGTTATTCAGGAATTTGATTTAAAACCTGAAGAGATTCTTTGGGACACCACCTCCATCTATTTTGAAGGAGACTACAATAAAGCGGAGATTGTACAGTTCGGTTACGGAGAAAAACCGGATTTAAAACAGATTAAGCTGGCCTTAAACGTAGAAAAAGACTCCGGTGTTCCCCTACGTGGAGACATCATCAAAGGCAACCTAAACGACCCATCCATCGTGGTAGATAATATGAAGAAGCTGCGTAATCAATTAAATAAAGAAGAGCTGCTTTTTACCGGAGATAATGCTGTTGGTACTATCCCGAACTGTCTTTTGCTACATCACAACAAGATCAAGTTCATTGCCCCCTTCTAAGGAGTAAATTCAGTGCCAATCCTTAGGCTAAACAGGGACAACAGGAGGACTTCCCCCTGGAGCTGCATGTAAGAGTCTGGTCTGGTGTATCTCCTTAATTTTCAATTATTCTCTAAGTTCCTCAAATCTGTGCTAAAGATTCCTTACAGTCAATGTAAGCTTTTCTAAATCAATTACCGCACCGACTTTCATTAATAAATCAAATCCCAATAACCCATTTATATTACCTTCAAGATCAATAATACCAAAGTCTATCTTTAAATCTTTTAAAATGATTCCATAAAAATTGATTTGATCAACTCTCTTGGAAAAGAAATTTTGTAAACTTCCTCCAATACCATAAAATGAACTGATATTATCCTCTAATTCAGCAATAACTCCAATTTCTTCAACCACGTCTGGCGAAATAATTGTCTCTGCCGCTCCTGTATCTATAACAATATTATTAATAACCTTTGATGCACCACGAAAAGTTACTTGAATAGAAGTAAAGAGAAGTCCGTTACAAAATTGAATAACCATCAGCCAACCCCTCTATAACCAAAAATCTTTTTAATCTCTATCTCAATCTTTTCATTTCCGGTATGGTAAACTATTACATCATCCCTTGCTCTGACTAATTCTCTTGTGGCTTCTTTGTTATCATCAAACGCTTTAATTACAGCGACATCTTCAACATATCGTTTATTGCCATCAATGTGTGAGTTTAAGACCTTCAGTTTTACAAACATATTTGGATAAATATTTCTTACTTCTTTCCACTTCATATTACTTCACCGCCTATTAGGTCTTTTTCTGATTATACCACTAATTGCATAAATAACTCCATAAGTATTGGAGATTTTCTAATGATCAATTATTATTGCATCAAGTGTAATTATAATGTAATGTATGGGTAAATCTGCTGTGTTAATATTTTTTTGGGAGAACAAACAAATGGAGTATAATGAGCTTTATGAAAAATATCAGAAACTGCTGGAAGAAAATCAAAACTTAAAAATAAAAAACGAGGAGTATCAGAGACGCCTTGGGATAGTGGTATCTAAATCACGTTTAGACTGTGACGACAATACCGCAAGTGAGTCGGACAACCAGGTAAGTATATCGCCACTAAACAACAACAGCTCTCCTGAAGATAAAATAAAGCTGTTTATGTCATTATTTAAAGGCAGAGATGATGTATATGCAAAAAGATGGCAAACCAAAAAGGGGAGTCCCGGTTATTCCTTCGTATGCCTTAATGAATGGGTGGCAGGTCTTTGTCTTAAACCAAAAATCAAATGTTCGGAATGTAAAAACAGAAATTATGCTGCTTTAAATCCGGATGTAATCGACAGACACCTCAGAGGTGTGGATGTTTTCGGGTTATACCCTATGCTTACTGATGAAACATGCTATTTACTCGCGATTGATTTTGATGGTGAAAGCTGGGAAAAAGATATTTCTGTTATCAGGGATCCCGGGCACAGCCAGTTACCCGGGAACCAAATAGAATTGCAAGGCAAATGTTGTTTTCCCGGCAAAAATCAGCAAAACTGGGATGAGTCACTTCAGCCTGACTCGGCTTATTTTTATCACTGTTGATTTTCTTGTCTTTATCCATATCTTTATCCATATTGTCATTCATTGTTTTTTACCTTCCTCCCCCACAATAGGAAAGCCCCGAAAGCAATCAGTAAAACAGCCGTAATAATGGAACGAAGATCATACCAACTGATAATTAAATAAGTGGCGATCAAACGCCCCAGAAAGCGATCCAGCAGCAAATATGACCCAATAACAATAAGCCCCCAGCTCTGCCTGTTCTTCAAGCTTAACTACAGATTCTTCAGGATTATGCGTCCCCCCTGGCAGATCCTCGCTGCAGCAAACTCCCTGTTCATCACGGAAAGGGGCATGACTTTCCGCCTGCCGGCAATAGTCCAGGGCTTTG
>JAUSPO010000092.1 GCA_030656575.1 Bacillota bacterium | reverse complement strand
GCGTCGCGCATCGATGCGGGCCAGCGTTTCTGACTGGACCCGCTGGTTCAGGATGCCGGCGAGGGCGCGCTCCGCCACTCCCGCGAGGTGTTTTGCCTCGATTTCCTGCGCGTTCGCCATGTCGAAACGCGCCTTGGCATCGTCGATATCGGTGCGCGTGCCAAAACCGCTGGCAAACGCACGCTCGGCTGCGGCCAGTTGTCCTGCATACGCTTGTTTCTGGCTGCGCAGGCTGCCGAGCCGTTCGCTGGCGACGAGCACATCGAAGTAGGCGCTCGCCACGCGCAGGGCCAATACCTGGGTATCCTTTTCCAGCGTCGCCTCTGCCGCCGCCACATGGGCTTTGGCCTGGAAGTAATGCGCCACGTTGCCCAGGCGCACCAGGGGTTGGCGCAGGTTGAGCGCGGCGTTTTTTGCCGTGTAATCGTATTGGCGACTGAAGTCTTGGCCGGTCAAGGGGTTCTGCGTCGTCTGTTCGGTGTCATTGCGGCTGCGGCTGGCGCTGAGCGAGATTTGCGGCAAAAGTCCGGCCCTTGCCTGAGGCAGGGCTTCGCGCGCGGCCGCCGCCGTGGATTGGGCCATCAGATAATTCGCGTCGCCCGTCACGGCAAGCCGATAGGCGTCCATGAGATCGAAGGCGGCGACCGTACCGGAAAGCGACAGGCTTGCACACAGCAGAAGCCATCGAGACATTGAATGCGCCTGCATCGTCATTCCTCCTTCATCGAAGCCGCCATGCGTTTCAGCAGCGGATGCAGCAGATAGGTCAGCACGGAGCGCTCGCCGGTCTTGATGATCACCTCGACCGGCATGCCTGGCTGCAATTGACGCTTGCCCAGTTCCTGCATGCCTTCGGGCGTGATGACGATGCGCGCCAGGTAATACGGCGGCTGGTCCGGCTCGGCCAGCAGGTCGTTGGAGATCGATGCGATCTTGCCCTCCACCACCAGTTGCGGCGAGTGGGCGAAGCTGGAGAAGCGCACATCGGTCAGCGCCCCCGGTTTCACGCTGTCGATCAGGTGCGGTGGCACCCGGGTTTCAAGCAACAGGGGTTCGTTGTCGGGAACGATGTTCATCAGCATCTGGCCCGGACTGATGACCCCGCCCACGGTTTGCACCGCCAGCCCGACGACCTGTCCTTCCGAGGGTGCGCGGATGATCGTGCGTCCGAGTTCGTTCGAGGCGGCCTTGTATTTGTCGCCCTCGGCCTGTACCTGGAGTCGAATGTCGGCCAGATGCGTGTCGACCTCCTTGCGGTATTCCTGGTTGCGCAAATTGACGCGCATCTTCAGTTCGGCGATGGCGCTGCGGGCGCGCTGCATGTTTCCCCTGATATCGGCGATCGAGGCCATGGCCTCGGCCGCCATGCGTTCCAGCTCCAGCAGGCGATTCCTCGGTGCATAGCCTTCCTGCACGAGATCGCGCATGCCTTTCAGGTCCTGCTGCAGATAGTCGAACTGAGCCTGCCGGGCGTTGAGCACGCCTTCATAGCCCTGTATCGAG
>JAUSPO010000088.1 GCA_030656575.1 Bacillota bacterium | reverse complement strand
CCGTTTACTCGAAAAAGTCAGCAGTCAGGGCAGCAGTTATTCAATACAGCAAATCACTACGATTTTTCATTATTACCATTCCATTACCATTCCAATTTGCTCTGTTACACGGACCGGGTCATGTGGTATAATATAGGCAGGCAAACTCAAAAGAGACGTGATCATGCCGAACAACCAGAAAACCGTGCATATGCCACACGATACCGGCCCCTGTTCTGACTGACCGTTTTGCATTCCGGGCATACTGCCTGTTCAGTATGGAAAATCCAATAAAACACAAATTCATGATTGTCAGTTCGCTTGATGTCCCTAAGATGCCATGAACTTGGCATACAAAACTCATAGAAAAAGTTCCCGACAATTTCGATTGTGCCTGCCGCAAGCTCCCTTTTTGTTTGTACAGTAATACTACCATATTGTTCCATAAAATCCATTATACGGTCGCTGATCAGAGATGATTCCATTCGCTTTCACCGTCCTTACATAATTATCCACCTTATTATATATGACGGCTAATTAATTGTTCAGCAATAATTAATAAACATATAATCTTCTATCATTTTGGTATTTTAAAGAATTCTATAAAGTGGCAAAAGATCTTATGATAATATGAATATCGTTCAATGCGCAAGAGCCCTTGTGAGCGATTTATTGTCCAGTAGTGTGTTTAATTTTTTTGATGATATGCAAATTCTATTTATTGGAAATGTTGTGGGTCAAGCATAGGCTTTAGGCATGGCTGTGATAAGTTCAGCCGTACTTAACATGGCCGGTACTGCCAGCATAGCTCCTAACAAATAAGAGATGGCAACGGCTGGACCTGCTTTCGAATATGCAATACCAGGCAGGACAAACAGTCCCGAAGAAACCATAGAGCCGGCAGTAATACAAAAAACATCAAAGAGATTTAATTCTCTTTTTAATTGCATAACCGATTACAGGCAAAAGGGTTTGAGCTCATAGTATCTAAATATCCTTTTAGAAAGAGATAATTTATTAAAAAAACATACGGGTAATCATTCGGTAATTATTTTCTATATTCGCAGCACCTTTGACAATCTGCATATGTCCTGGCAATAGCCATTCCACTCCTTCGATTGCAGAAAGTTTGCGTACGCTATTCCCCAGTTTTTCAAGGCTTCCGTCAGGGAAATCAGTTCTCCCGATGCTTCCACTAAAAACAGCATCTCCCGTAACCAGGGCTTTCTCTTCAGGGAAATAAAAACTTAATGATCCGGGAGAATGCCCCGGCGTATGGAAAACCTGGATTGTATCTTTTTTCCCGTTTCCAATCTCCAGGTTACCTTCCTGCAAATAAATATCTATTTTTGGGGAAGCGAATCTTTTCCCCATCATCTGTTCAATAAAATTTCCCATCAATTCCATATGGGATTCTTCATCTTTATGCATGGCAATCTTGATTTCCTTCTTTTCCTGAATGGCCGCAGCGGCCTCGCTATGATCGGCATGACTGTGAGTGCAAAAGATCATGTCGATTTTTCCAAGAGGAAAACCATCTTTGTTGAGTTCACTAAGAAGCAGTTCCAGGCAGTTTTCCCTAAATTCGTTTTGAATATGTCCCGGGTCGATCAAAATAATCTTCTCCCCGGCATAAAGGTATGTATTGGCGTTATTTCCCATGCCCCCCCAGGGATAACTAAATACTTTTTCCGTAAGCTGCATAGTATAGATCCTCCTTATAAGGTAAGTTTTCTTTTTTACAATTATATCATAGATCATCTAAAAAGGAGACATTGTAATGGAAAAAATGATGTGGGACGGGGGGACAGGTTCCTTGTCCCAAGGTTTTAGATGAAGCGGCGGCGACCTGCTCTGTAGGCAGCCAGGTCCGGGCGTGATTTTAAGAGGATGAATACCGCCCACAGCAGTCCCAGAAGAAAACCTGCCCAGCTGTAAATAAAAAAGAGATAAAAGGGCAAAGCTAACGTTCCAAGAGCTGCAGCGGTATTAGTATCCCTTATAAATATGAGAGTCAATGTCTGCGACATCCCATTTACGGCTGATAAGACAGGTCCGGCGGATTTTCTTCATTATTTTGCTGATTACATGTCAATAGTTCCACAAAGGCTGAAGAGGGCTTCACTCCCCAGATCTGATTTTCCTGCCTTACCTCCCATCTCTCCTTAACGAGCTTAAACTCGTTTCCCCTTGAAGCCAGATGCACTTCAAGGTTGACAAAAACGGGACTTCCTGACAGACCGGACGTCTCAGGAACAGGTTCAATCTCATAAAAAACAGGCTTCGTCTCCCATTGGTTTTTCCATTCAGGGTAATCCCTGTGATCCATTTCATGGTCGGTTATCTGAAGGGCAAATGCTTCTCTCCAATTACGACTGTTTAGGGCTTCCAGGAAAATCTCCACAGCCTGCCGCGGTGTTCTTCCCAGTACGTCTTTACCTGTTTCCTCCCTGGAATGTAAAAATTTTTCGTCCAGATTTTCATATTCTTCCCGGGAGAGATAAGAAGCAGGCATGTAGCGGTTATTGGCGTTCCAGATAAGATATTCATCAATACCGAGCTTCAGGGCCGTCTCGATCTGAGTACGGACTTCGGCAGGACCATATGATATAGAACCGGCAACCCAGGAAGCTGTAAAGCTCTGCAGCCAGGGGCGAATAATGGCTGGATTTTCCAGGGTGGCATTGCGCTTTATTGAATCAATCATAGCATATTCAACCGTTTTTCCCGGATGTGCGTCAGGAACGGCAAGCCCAAAATATCCGGGTCCATAGTGGCTTGGATAAACCATGGGGCAGATATAATCAATATACGGGGACATTTCTTCCTAGATCTGCCCGATTCGATCACTGTCCCCCCAGGATGTGGCAATAACCCCAAATACATCAGCGGAAAGGAATACATTGTAATCTTTCATCTGTTCAGCGGCATAAATCAAAAACTCCCTGATGATTTCATCCTTTGCCAGTTCTTCGCCGGGATAATAAGCTTCACGATCAACAAGATGGGCATTTTCCGGAAACCGGATATAATCAAACTGTATTTCCCGGAATCCCAAAAGAGCGACCTCCCTGGCAACAGCGATATTGTAATCCCAGACCTTTTTTTCGTATGGATTGATCCAGGCAACGCCCTTGCGATCTCTCCAGGCCCCACCACCATGCCTTTGAATCGCCCACTCGGTCTTTTGCTCCGCCAGATATGGGTCCTTAAAAACAACAACACGGGCAATTGTATAGATATCCCTGCTGTGCAGATCTTCAAGCACAGCCTCTAAGTCTTTGATAGGAGCGGACTTATTAGCGCTGATCTGATGGACAATCTCTATCTCTGTATTGTATGTAACCATGCCATGATCATTTTTTACATCTATAACAACAGAATTTAATTCTGTTGATTCTATCAAATCCAATAACTCCCAGTAACGGGGGTGGCCTCCTGCAGTATTACCTGTGAGATAAAGTCCCCGGGCTTTTACAGGAGGGTTGTCCCTCTGCCCCAGTGGCGGCAGAGGGACATAAAAGGGACCAAGCTCCTCTTTTCGTTTATCTTCAAGGTTTCTTCTTTCTTCCAGAGCAAGGCGGGCTTTATCTTCCTCAATTAACTTCTCTTCTTCCAGGCGCTTCTGCTCATCTTCTTCCTCATTCCCATCAACAGGGTCAATTTCTCCTTCAGGTTGGACGGCAGGAATACTACCGTGACCACCCTGATCGAGAGAATAAGCAATACACCCGAAAAGCAGAGGAGGCAAAATTATCAGGCATAACAAAAGGGTTAAGGTCATAAAAAGTTGACTTCGAAACCGTACAGGGAAAAAACAGGGAAAATTGATTTTTCGCATAAAGAAATTTCCTCCTCCGATGCTTCATTCTATTCCAAAAGTATCTTTTTGTGTTAACATAACTTTAGCGGAAATTCCTTGAAAAGTCTAACAGCGGGGGAGGATATGAACGGTAAAAATCAATGAATTTTCCTTATATTTCTCCTGTTTTTTGCATATTTCGAACTTTGTCCCTGTAATTGGTTAATTCCTAAAAGAAGAAGTCCGGGGCGATTGCAAAAATGAAGAGTAAGCCAAATTGGAGATGAAGCCGGGCAGTGAGGACATCAATAAATGGAAGCTGTGGGGAATCTTTGCCATGAGAAGTGGTCTCCATAACCCGCATTGGCTTTAAGGCTACCGGCAGAGTAAAAAGTGTCAGAAGTGCCCATCTGCTCATTAATCCTCCCAGCACCATCACCACTACAAGAATATAAGCACTGGTAATGAGTGTATAGAAGACATACCTTGCCTTCTCACGCCCTAAGATAATAGATAAGTTGGTAATACCATGGAGACTATCATGGTTCACATCACGATATTCATTTGAATACAAAATAGCTACCACCAGGCATCCCACCGGAAGAGATGCCCACAATACCCCCCAATTGATACTGGCTGCCTGAACAAAATAGGCACCGATGACCAATGAATTCTCCCCGCAGCAAGCTGCGGGGTATCCACTGAGGGACAAAAAAACATTTCGCTGCAAGCAGCGGGGAATTCAACCCTCAGAGATTAAAGGACCCATCAGAAAAAACACAACAGGAACTCCCACTCCCCGGTATTTGTTCAACAAAAGGCTCAGTTAAAAAGCTCCTTTTCTATTTTCTGCAGTTCACCGGATGCCAGTTCTCTTCCTAAATCCGTAAAAAACCACTGGTCGCGAAACCCATGTAATTTTTTCCAATAGTCCCTGGCATCAATGGAAAAACGTTCCACATCTATGCTAAAACCCTCGGGGCTGAAACGAAACAGCTTATCCGCATCTTTTACTATTTTTTCTTCCAGTGAAATTGGATTATCCCTTGAATCATGTCTTTCAATAATCCTGCATATTTCCAACCGGTCATCCTCACTTGAAGATACTTTCTGTAAAATACCAGCAGCAATTTTAGCTCCCTCAACTTCATGAATTCGCCTTAGTTCCTCATCTATTACTTTGGGGCCAAATGCCAGTAATTGTTGTTCGGTGGGCACCGCACTCCATCCTACATCGTGCAGAATGATAGCAGGTAAAACAATTTCCGGTCTTCCGCCTAAATGTCTCAAAAGCCTCAGGGCGAATTCATAACAAATTTCCGTATGTCTTTGATTATGCCTTACAGTTAAATACGGCCCGGCCAAAGAAAACAACCTGCTGCAGATATCTTGCACCACTTGGCCCCCTTTTAAAAATAATTTATGCCTATAATATTAACTCGAGAGTCATAGGTTCTAGCCGTTCAAGCCACGTTCTTAGAATAGAGATACTGCTCTTCGCGCTTTTTTTCGGCAATTATTCGATACAGTTCGGTTTTTCCGAAAGCGTCGAAATTAAAAAAGTACTCATCGCGGATGACCGAGAGCACGACCTCCACGGAGGGGATATCCCACCTGACGGTTCTAAGCCAGCCGCCGTATTTTTTCCAGACTAGGCGGGGATGCTTAATGGCCAGGATTTGCAACATGCCAAGCGCGATGCAGCCCAGATTAACGAAACGCTCGATAGCTTCCAGTTTTTGGCCAATCTTTTGTTGCAGTTTTGGGTCTGTGACTTGGCTAAGGTCTATGTTATTCTTTTTGCTCAACCGGGGCATTTTCTTGCACCGGAAATGATAGCAGAATGTCCCCGGCAGATGCTTGAGTTCTTTGAAGCTCACCTCGATCTTGAAGCGGAAACTGTAAGCCTGAATAATATCTTCCGGTACCCAGTCCAAGCGGGAGCAGATTAGGATAAACTCTTTACCATTCATCCTGACCAAAACGAAACGGATCTTTTCTTTCACCGGTTTCCAGATAAGATCCAGGCAGTAGTAGAACACCTTTGTTTTTTTTCCGTATAAGCTTAAGCACGGTGGGGGTGAACTCCTGTTCCTTCTGTGCAAACAATCTGAGCTCTCGGGACAATTATTATGTTTTATAAGGTTTTTTTCTCAATATCACATCGAATTGGGCACAAACATAACAATTTGGGGGAAAAGCACCAGCAACAACAATACAATCAGTATAACTAGTAGAAATGGAAGTGATCCGGATACAACTTCTTCAAAGGAACTATTTGTAATTCCTTTAACAACGTATAAATTTAGCCCAACGGGTGGAGTTATCATCCCAATACAAATCGTGAGCGTTGAAATAATACCTATCCAAATGGGCTCAAACCCTAATTCGACCAAAGGTGGAAATAGTATTGGCATTGATATTACGATCATGCCCGTGGGATCCAAAAAACAACCCGCAGCCATCCAAAATAGCAGAACAACGGATAAAATAACCCATCTGCTAGCCTCGATACTAACCAGTGCATTCGAAACCTCTCGCGGTATCCCTAAGGAACTAACCAGGTAAGCAAAAACCAAGCCAAAAATAATCATAAACATAAGCATTGCGGTGGTCTTTGAAGTTTCTCGTAGCACGTTTATGAATATCGACCAGGTAAGTCTTTTCATTGTAAAAACAATAAGAAAAGCACCAAATGCGCCTACTCCGGCTGCTTCGGTCGGAGTAACATACCCCAAATACATTGAACCCAACACAACGATTATTAACATAAAAATCGGCCAGATCACCGCCAGATCTCTTAATAAAGAAGCCAGCTTTTCTGTTGACACACTAGCCTCGGGTGATACTTTATCCGATAAAATTTTGTTCGTAGATAATCCTCCTAAACTCGGATTTAACTTTACCCTTATATATATATAAATTGACAGAGCGACAGCAAGAAGAAGGCCAGGGACTATTCCAGCCATAAACAGGCGACTGATAGAAGTTTCTGTGATAATCCCAAATATTATTAGGGACAAACTCGGGGGTATCAAAATTCCGATGTTCCCTCCGGCTACAGTTGATCCAATACTGAAGCTGCGGTCGTATCCGTTTTTTATCATTTCGGGAATACTAATTTTGCCTATTGTTACTGCTGTAACAGGGCTGGAACCGCATAAGGCAGCAAAAACAGTGCAGGCAAAAACATTACTAATGGCCAAACCACCTGGAAGCCTTTTAAACCACCTGCTCAAGACACTAAATATGTCTTTCGATATCCCACCGCCACTGATAAATTCGGACATCAGAATAAATAGCGGCGCCACCATTAAGGTAAAACTTGTACCGTGACTATAAGATATGTTTACCATTTGTGAAAGTTGGGCTGGTGATAAAAAAACACTTATCCCTATTACAGCAGTAATACCCAGAGAAAAGGCTACTGGCACACCAATAAAGATGAAAAACAGCAATAGAATTATTAACACAAATAATTCAAACATATTATCTTACTCCTATCCTACTCTTATCAGTTACCAGCAAATAAAGCGCCAACAACATAAAGCAACAACCTATGGGTATGGCAATATTTATATAAGCTATAGGAACCTGAAAAGCAGTCTGGGTAAGCCAACCGCCTGCAAAAGATCTGGATGTCAATACAATACCTCTCCAACCCAACACTCCAACTACCACTGCACAAATTAAGTGTCCAATGCCTAATACAATTCGACGTTTAGCCCCTCCCAGCTTATCCAAAATCAACTCTATACGGATGTGACCTTCTTTTAAAAAACAATAAGCGGAGCTTAAAAATATCGCATATACCATGAAAAAAACGGATATTGTTAATGACCATTTTGTTGGGAAACTGAAAACAGTCCTTGACAATGCTTCATAAGTGGAGAGAAGACACATGATAAAGATTAGAAACCCGGAAAATATAGCTAAAAGCTCACAACTTATTTCAATAATTTTATTAACATGACGCAATCTGCCTTTCCCCCTTCTTCATAAAAATTAAATGTACAACCTTAGGAGACTGTCCCATCGACTTTTTTTTGAGTTAAGAAAAGGGGACATTCCTCTGAAAAAAGTCTCCCCTTTCCTAATCTACGTTCTAATGGCCGCTAATGCAAATTATCGCAGCAGTATTATACTTTGCCCTATCTCATTCTTAGGAGTTTATCTAGCAGATCATTACCCTTTGGTCCAACAATATCTCTTGAGTTTTCAAATACAGTATCAAATTTATCGAACATTTCTGCTCTTATATCATCTGAAAGGTGATAATGGGTAACCCCGACTGCTTCAGAAGTTCTAATAAAGGCTTCCTTAGTTTCTTCTAAAAACTCCGTATGCTTATGCATAGCATCTGACGCAGCTTTACGGATAATTTGCTGCTGCTCCGTGGTAAGCGCATCGAAAGTATCCTGTTTCATAAATATTTGGCAACTTACTCCACCCACGCCTAACCAGGTAATATGCTTGCCCTGTTCGTATAGCTTAAATCCGTCAACAAATCCCCAGGTACCCATTGCAGCGTCAACAATATTTCTTTCAAGAGATAGAGTGACATCACCGGGAGGTATGGTCATCGGCGTAGCGCCGAGGGCTTCAATCACTTTTCCTGCCCATACACCATAATCTCTTATCCTTTTTCCATTAAAATCGCTGATATCCTGTATTGGCTGCGTCGAACAAATAGCCAAGTCACCAGGATCAACCGCATATAAAAAGACCATCCCATATTCCTCGTATATTTCTTCCAGGTTTGGCCTAATTTCTGCTGCATAGTCAAAATAATCAAAATCCCCACCACCTAAATCATAAATACCTGGTATCTCCAGCACGGTTAGCTCACGTATTTTGGGGGAAATCTGTGATGTAGTCACAAATCCAATGTCTACAATGCCGTCCAGCATCGCTTCATACATCTCAACACCAGTTACAAGTGAATCTGCAGCAAATACTTCAACTTTTAGCTGGCCGCCACTTTCTTCATTTACCACGTCAGCGAAGTACTGCATCCCTCTACCAAAGGGGCTTTGAGCGGCCCAGTGGTGAGCAAACTTGAGCTCAACGGCTTTCCCTACAGGACCTTCTCCCGGCTTGGCAGCTCTTTGGCCTGAACAACCAACAGCAACAAAGCTAATACTAAATACAAGAAGCAACGTTACAATAATTATGAACATTCTTTTTCCCATGGCTTATTACCTCCTAAGTATTTGATGTTGACACCTGATAAGCTTTTTTCTTATTTGAATAATTCGTTAAATAGATAGCCTTTACACTTTTCGCGGTTTAAGCTGTAAAAAATTCAATTAACTAATTTATTCTCAATATCCTTACGTAAATCTTTCTTGGAAATCTTACCTACATTGGTCATTGGAAAATTATTCACAACTTCCAGACGCTCAGGCAGTTTGAACTTGGCAATTTTTCGATCCGATAAAAAGACGTTTAATTCAGTCAGATCCAGGCTTTCATTCTCTTTTAATATTACGTAGGCGCAGCATCTTTCTCCCAGCAAAGAATCCGGCATGGCAACCGCAGCAGCATTCTTTACCTTGGGATGTGCCAAAATTAGATTTTCTATCTCCTCCGCACTAATTTTTTCTCCTCCCCTGTTAATTACATCCTTAACTCGGCCCTCAATAGTTAAATACCCACTTTCCGGATCTATTCTGACCATATCTCCTGATTTATAAAAACCATCCTCTGTAAATGCTTTTTTGTTATGCTCAGTCGCTTTATAATAACCCCTAATTGTGTAAGGCCCCCGGCATAAAAGCTCTCCAATATCACCTACAGGTACTTCCATGCCATCATCATTTACAATCCTTACCTCATCAGCAGGAGATAATGGATGACCGATCGTTTCATAAGTAACTCTATCGCTATCACTGGTATCATCTGTCATCGTTAATAAACCTTCAGCCATTCCAAATTGCTGGATCAAGTTACAACCCAGTTCGGGCTTAACCCCTTTTGCTACTTCAGGGTTTAATTTTGAGCCGCCGGATACAATCGCAACCAGAGAAGAAAGATCATAATCCTTTCTTCTCTCATGATTTAATAAGCTAATTATTAATGCCGGCACCAGCCCCATATTTGTAACTTTTTCTTTTTCAATAACCTTACAAAGGTTATCTGGAGCTGTTGAAGCTGTTAAAACAACTTTTCCTCCCCGCTGAAAAACGCCCGTTATTCCGGGACAGGCTAAAGTCATATTATGAGCTAAAGGTGCTATAGCCAGGTATGTGGTATATTTGCTGACACCCATATGCATACCCGTTATTTTAGCAGTATACAGATAATCATTGTGGGTTCTTGGAATTATCTTAGGTAAACCTGTTGTACCCCCTGAAAGCAAAAAAACTGCAACCTCGTAAGGGCTTGGTTTATTTTTCTTCAGCATTTCAGATATTTGCTTTTCTTCAATATTATCTTCAAGCAAGCTTTTGATAGATATATACCCATCCGGACAATCCTGACCTGCTACAAAGACTTTTTCTAGAGAAGGTACTTCCCGGCACACTTCTTCCGCCAACTCCAGGAAGTTAAATTTGCTAATTTTATCAGGAATTAAATAACCCTTGGCCTCACACTGGTTTGCAATATATTTTATCTCCGTAAGACGATGCTGAGGCAGGCACATTACCGGAGTTACACCTATCCTTAAAAAAGCAAAATAACATGAAACAAATTCAGAAATGTTTGGTAATTGAACAATAACCCGGTCTAAGGGTTTCAATCCCGACTTTAAAAAACCGGCTGCTAATTGATCAGAAATTGTTTTTAGCTGGCGGTAGGTGATTCTCTCATCATTGAAAACCAACGCCTCTTTATTGGGAAAAGATTCAGCAACCCTGTCAAAAGCTTCTCCAAGGGTGATATTCCCCCAATACCCCTCTGCTACATATTTTTCAACAAATTCATCCGGCCATGGAACACAACCTTGCAACATAGTTTTTCCTCCCTTCTGAATAAATCTAAAGATAAAACTCAAGCATATATCGATAGAAAGTTTTTACCCGGCAGAGCACTTACTTGAAATCAATATAGGAAGAAATGGGATTAAGCCTTTCATGTCCACCAAAAGGTTGACATATTGACCTGGGCCCAGCTGCAGACTGGGTCCAGGCGTGCACTAACCGCTCCGGGCACTATCCTATATATGCAGTCACAATTTCATACTTAGAAAAAATAAAGCATATTCTTTTCTTCTGCCAACTGCCTCATCCATATTAATTATAGCTTATTAGATCAAATTTGTACCTTTCTTTACGACGACTTAGCTTCTTTTCTCATTTTTTTCTCTACTTCGATACATTCTACGGCCTCAAAACGGCGATCTCTGTCTAAACAGGTATTACAATATGTGCACTCAACAAGTTCATCTTCCCTATTTTCTTTAAGCTGTATTATCCAATCGGGATCAGCCAGCAACGGCCTGCACACACCGATCAAATCGGCTTGTCCCTTGGCTAAAATTTCTTCAGCCTGTTTCAGGGAATTTATTTTTCCTGAAGCTATCACAGGCACTCCGTATGGCGCGACTTCTTTCCTAAGAGCTTCCGACAGGTATACATGGCATCCATCCGGCAGGTTTTTAGTAGGCATACTTCTCGTTGAACTATATCCTGTATACCAATCACCGTCTTCATCTTTCCCTCCGGCTGATACACTTAAATAATCTATGCCTTTTCCAGCCATTAATCTGGAAATTACTTGAGTTTGCTTCAAGGTGTTTCCGCCTTTTACAAATTCTTCACCGCTAATTCTGGCACATACAGCATAGTCATCACCGACTTTTTCGCGAACCATTTCAATAATATCCAGAACAATTTTAGATCTTCCATTTATATCGCGGCCATATTCATCTTTCCGCTTATTCAGAAGGGAAACAAAAGAAGCAAGTGTATAGCTGTGAGCAACATGTATTTCAATAGCATCAAAACCCACTTTTTTTGCCCTGACCGCTGCCTCTACATATTCTTTCTTGACCTGTTGTATTTCTTCCAAACTTAGATCTTCAACCTTTTGTTTCCATCCGGTTTTTTTGGATTTCTTGGCGTAGTGTATCAGCTGTACAGAAACCTTAGCTCCCGCATCATGAATTGCCTGTACCATTTTTTCCAATCCCGGCATATATTTGTCATCACAAATCTTTATTAATCTCGGACTTCTCCTGTCCAAAACTCCTGTCGCTTCTATAACAATGAGTCCCACTTCCCCTTCTGCCCTGCGGCGATAACGCTCGATAAGCGCATCGGTAACAAAACCATCCTCTGCTGCCAGCCAGCTAACAATAGGCAGCCAAACTACTCTGTTTTTCAGGCTTAAATTCTTAAAATTTACGGGTGAAAGTAACATTTGTAGGACTCCTTTCATTTTGCACTAATAATATTTTGTTGTTCAATACCTCTCAATTACATCTTAATTAAAGGAATAGATTTTTTTTATTTCCCCGTGAAGTGTGGTTTACGTTTTTCCAACATTGCATTTATTCCTTCAACACGATCATCACTGGAAAATGCAACAATAAAGCTATCTATTTCCAGGTTAAGAGCCGTTAACAAATCAATATTTTGCCCTGCATTAACGGTTCTCTTAAGAATTTTCATTGCCACAATTGGTTTAGAAGCCAGTTTTTTGGCAAATTCTTTAGCAGTATCAAGTAACTGCTCTTTAGGCACGACTTTGTTTGCCAGTCCATATTTCTCAGCAGTAGCTGCATCTATTGCCTCTCCCAAAAACAACATTTCTTTTGCACGGGAAAGACCTATTAACCTGGGCAAACGTTGTGTACCCCCTCCTCCAGGTATAACACCTATGTTGATTTCAGGCTGCCCGAATTTAGCATTTTCCGCTGCAATACGAAAATCGCACGCTAATGTCAGTTCACATCCTCCTCCAAGAGCAAGTCCATTTACAGCGGCAATGGTTGGTTTTTCCAAGTTTTCCAGCCTATTAAAAACAGATAGTATTAATTTTAAAAATTCATGCTGTTCAAGTGAAGTATTGCTGGCAACCTCATTAACATCAGCCCCTGCCGCAAAAGCCTTTTCACCTGATCCTGTAATAATCACCGACTTAATCGAAGAATCAGCTTCAATTTCCGCAAGAGCTTTATTAAAATCATAAAAAACCTGGCTGTTTAGCGGATTAAAAGGAGGCCGTTTTAAAGTAATTATGGCAATATCGTCTTCTCTTTCCAGCTTAACTATCTCAGAAACCATTTTTTAGTTCACCCCTTTTTAGTCAATTGGTGGATTAATAGTTAAACCAACCTGAATTAGATTTTTTACCTAATCTTCCAGACCTAATTAAAGCCTTCAGAGATTGGGGAGGATTCCAACGCGCCTCTTTAAATTCATCATTAAAATATTCCATAATCGAATTACTTACATCCAAGCCGATAAAATCTTGCATTTCAAATGGTCCCATAGGCCAGTTAAGGCCTAATTTCAGTGCTGTATCAATATCTTCAGGTGTTGCCACCCCTTCCTCTACCAGACGGATTGCTTCAATAATCTGCGCCATATTAACCCTGGTAACAATAAACCCGGGGTAATCCTTTTTAACCTCAACCGTAGTTTTACCCATTTTTTTTGCAACCTCGAAAATCACTTCCACTGTTTCATCGCTTGTATCATGTCCTCGAACTACCTCTACCAGTTTCATAATCGGGGGGGGGTTAAAAAAATGCATGCCTGCTACACGATCAGGTCTCTTCGTAGCACCGGCAAGCATATTTATTGACATAGAAGAAGTGTTTGTTGTAATAATTGTCTCGGGTTTACAAACATTATCCAGTTCGCTAAAGGCTTTTTTCTTTAGCTCAAGATTTTCAATTATGGCTTCAACCACCAAATCAACTTCTTTAAAATCAGATAATTCATTGGTAGGCGTAATACGCCTGAGAGTTTCCTGCTTTTGTTCTTCAGTTAATTTACCTTTTTGTACGCTTTTATTCATAAATGATTCCAGACGATTAATTGAGTTATTAACACGAGATAATTCAGTGCCTTTCAATAAAACCTTGAACCCTGCCTGTGCAGCAACAAGTGCAATACCTCCTCCCATTGTCCCGGCTCCAAGAACACCTATAGTAGAAATTTCCACCTTCAATTACCTCCTTTTCTTTTATAAAATAGCCTAAAACCGTTCTGTAAAGGTGTTAGAGCTTAAACTCAACACTAAGCTAATTACGCAATTATGGTGCCAAGCATACCTCACTAAAAAAAGAAACCCTAACATGATGGGGTTTAATGAGTATTTCTTGAGAAAGCAAGATGCTTACAGCGCAGCTTTTATGCATTTTCACAAATAATATAATAAAAAAGTATTTTTTTTATTAACCTAAAAAACTCAAATATTAGTGGACAGTAATTGATGGCTTTCTAAAAAATATGTAACATCTGATTGAACACTTTGTGGACAGTGTAACATTAATGGACAAAAATAGCGCGGCTTTTTACATTATTTATTGAAATACCTCAAATTCCATGCTAAACTGTATATGTTAATATTCTTAAAATAATAAATATATATGTTTATTGTTAAAAGGGGATAAAGTAATGGATAATTTAAGTCTTAGAAAGAGCTTGGAAGAGGCTTGGAATATTTTTATAACAACAGGAAAAATTAGTTCTTCTATAAGGCCCATTATTGCAGAATCTTGGCAAAGATGTTACGATAACCAAGTTTCCCCTTATACTAATAAAATATTTAGATCTAAATTATCGGAAGAAGAAATAGAAAAACATTACAATTTATTAAGAATAGCAGTTCCAATAATGAAGAATTTCTATAATTTTGTTAAAGGTTCGTTTTTCCTAATTTCTCTAGCGAATAACAAAGGAGTATATATAGCTATTGAAGGGGATATCAATATAATAAATAAGACAAGAGTACGTTTGGGTGACAATTGGACAGAGGAATCTGCAGGAACTAACTCCATTGGATTATGCCTTTTAACTAATAAACCAACCCAGGTATTTGCCGCTGAACATTTTTGTAAAACTGGTCATGATTGGGCTGCTTCCTCAGCTCCAATTTTTGATGAAAATAATGATTTGCTAGGTGTTTTAACTATGGTAGGTGATTATGACAAAGTTCATCCTCATACACTAGGCATGATCGTTGCATCAGCAAATGCTATAGAGAACAGCTTACGAATAGCAATTGCTGATGCGTTCAAAACCTTAATGATGGAATCAATTAGTGATGGAATATTAGCGTTAAAAATAGATAGAACTATTATGCATATAAATAAAAGCGCTAAAAATCTTCTTAAAATTACTAAACCGGAGAATGAAATATTATCTCAACCGATTAATAATCTTCTTGGAAAGGATCATCTACTTTACAAAGGAATCGAAAACTGTTTTGAACAAAAAAATGCTAATTTTTCTCTGGAAGCAGATGACTATACAGCAAATTATAAATTGATTTACTCACCTAATAAAGAGATTATTGGCCTTTTATTAGTATTAAGGGAAATGAAGAAAATAAAACAATTTGTTAACAGGTTTGTAGGAGCAAGGGCCACATACACTTTTGAAGATTTAATTGGTCAAAATGACCAATTTTTATCCACAGTAACACTAGGTAAAACAGCTTCTAATAGTATTTCAAATGTATTGCTCGTAGGAGAAAGTGGAACCGGAAAAGAAATTTTTGCACAAGCAATTCATAATTCCAGTAACCGTAAAAACAATCCGTTCCTGGCGATAAACTGCGCTGCCCTTCCCAGAAATTTAATTGAAAGTGAATTATTCGGTTATGCTGATGGTGCATTTACTGGAGCAAAAAAAGGCGGTAATCCAGGAAAATTTGAATTAGCTGACGGCGGTACACTTTTTTTAGATGAAATAGGAGAGATGCCCCTCGAATTTCAAGCAGTATTATTACGAGTTTTACAAGAGAATTCTATTACTAGAATAGGCGGAAGGAAATTAATTCCGATAGATGTTAGAATAATTGCTGCCACCAACAAAAACCTGGAAGAAGAAATAAAATTGGGCCACTTTAGAAGTGATCTTTATTACAGGTTAAATGTACTAAAAATTAATATTCCACCACTCAGAGAAAGACCTGATGACATTGTTTTTTTAGCTGAGCATTTTTTAAAAAAACTAAATCAACGGTTAAATAAAAACGTTTCACAAATTAGTAAGGATGCTTTAGATGTGCTGACCAATTACCACTGGCCGGGAAATGCCAGGGAACTCCAAAATGTTTTAGAGCGCACCATAAACATCGTAATTGGTAATATTATAACGGCTTCGAATCTACCTGCTTCTATTAGAAAGACCGTTGAAGAAAAAGATGAACCAACGTTAGTGCCTCTAGAAAATTATGAAAAAGAACTAATTGCTTCTCTTCTAAGTAAAAATAATGGGAATAAAACAAAGGTTGCCAAATTCCTTGGAATTTCACGGACAACTTTATACCGTAAAATATCTGAGTATTGCATTGACTAAATTACCTTGTATATTCAAAAATTCTTTCCAGAGTATCACGGCAAACCCGATCAATTTCTGCAAAATTCATATTTGGTATGTAGTATTCTTCCAATTCATCGTGTGCTGCTTTAGCCCTGGTTAAAAAACTTATTGCTTCCTTTAGTGAACTGCGGTATCTCACAGTAAAATCAGAGTGCTCTGCCTGCAGGTCTTTGGGGAAACTCGCAATAAATTCCGCTGTATCTATTTCCCGCCAGGATTCACCCCCCGTAAAATAATGGGGCTCTAAACTGTTGAACACAGCTGCCCCAAGTTCCGGGATGATGATATGATCCACCTTGTCTGGATCAAGGGCGCAGTGGTAAGCTTCAACATAAAAACCACGCATCAGAGCACCGTCCATAATGCTTTCAATAATTTTCCTTTTACCTGTCCTGTAATCACCGTGAATAATATAAATGCTTATGAGGTGATTAACAAGACTATCCAGGTAATTTATTGGACCTTCCGGAGTAATAGCTGAAGCAAAGAGCCTCCTGATTTTCCCGGGACCCCCTCCTGCTGCTGTTTTACCTGTAAGTATTTCCTCAAGAAGTTCCAGCCCCAGGAAATCGAGTGACCTTTTGTTTAATATTCCATCTAAACTATAATAGCTCTCCATCGCCTCAAGGTATGATTTTGTTGTTGACAGATGCCTGTAAGCATTTTGAAAGAGCCTTCCGATTTCACTGGTAATCCTTATGATCGATGTTTTATTCTTTCTGATGCCTGCCTCATCCCAAAAATTACCAAGGTGAATTATTTCATCTACTGCTCCCGGATGTCTGGGGTCAACAATATGCGGTGCTGTGCCGTCCATTATTGCGATTCTAAGACCTGGCACCACGAGGCCATCCAGAGATTGGGGGTCAGATGAGCAATAATGGTATTCCAGATCATATCCACGGCTCAGCATTTCCTCTCCAATCTTTTTCATCAAAGTGGATTTTCCAACACCCGGACCTCCTTTGATCATAAAAATTCTAACAGCATCCGGTCCAATGATCTGGTCATAAAAAGAAAAGAAACCAAAAGCAGAATTTGAACCAGGAAAAACTTTTCTTACTATCCCTTTTTTATCCATAAGAGGCACCTCACTTTAAGGTATTAAGAATTCAGTAGTCAGTATTCAAAATGTCCTGACTACTGACTACTGACTACTGACTACTGACTCCTAAAGTAGTTACTTTTTATTCTATGCGGCGCAATAAAGAATGTGAGGCATGGCAGCAGATGGGAAGGAACTTTACTAATAATAATAAGGTTTGCACGATACATCCGGCAGTGATAGAATTGCCATAGAACTACTCAGGCAGGCATAAGAAGGAAAGACAGAAGAACCGTCCCCATGTCTTCTCAGAAGGAAAGACAGAAGAACCGTCCCCATGTCTTTAGAAGAACCGTCCCCATGTCTTTACCGGGTGCTACAGTCAACGGCAGAAGTCAAGTCCGGGAGGGCTGATAAGTGGAAGAAATACGTAAAGTGGGAGAGACTGATCAGGTAAACGGAAAAGTAGAAGAAGAAGTTGAAGAAGTTGAAGAAGTTGAAGAAGTTGAAGAAGTTGAAGAAGTAGAAGAAG
>JAUSPO010000086.1 GCA_030656575.1 Bacillota bacterium | reverse complement strand
ATGGACGATAGCTGCAGAAAAATAATTAATTTTCTGGGATTAGCTGAGAGTTTCTTTGCGTGGAGTGGAGACGGCTAGCCTGTTTTGGTTGGTATATATTTACTATTGCAATACTTCGGGGTATTATGCGGAATATGAGTTCTCAGTCATTTTGAATTTTTTACACCTGGATTAGTAAACAAAATAGTGTCCATATTTTTTCTCCCGGCAGGAAATAGAAGGTTTTTTAGCGAAACTTATTATCATAAATGGGATCTGGAAGACTGGATTGGCTTCAATAAAATTTTAGGTTGAAGATAAGACTGAACTTATAGAAGGGGGTGGTTGTCACACCTGGAATTAATCACTGTAAATAACTTGTAACTAAAAATTAGAATGTAAATCGAGTCAACGGAGGTTAGTAATGGAGGTTAAAGTTTATTATATTGTGGTGTAATGAAATGTCACATTGGGTTGTCAGTCAAGCTTCGCACCGGATGTCTTCCAAGATACTGGAAAGGCCTGTTTTATGTAATCTTTGTTGAATAGAGTCCTAAAAAAAGATTGGGATATTTTATCCGTGTGAGTATCTTGAAGAAAAAGATGCGCTGTCATTAAGGTGGTAACACTTTTATCACCCCTTTCATATAAAAACGGCACTTTTAGGTGATAGTAAAAGTTTAAATAATTTTATATTATTGAAATAAGTGTATGGATAAAAAGAAAATATAAAGGAGGCAAAATATTTTATGGAAATTATTAAAATTGGAGTTATGGGAGCCGGTGCAATGGGAGCTGGTATTGCACAGGTTGCTGCCCAGGCGGGTTTTCAGGTGGTCCTCAATGATATAGATATGTCCTTTGTAGACAGGGCAGTAGGACGCATGGACGCTTTTTTGAGCAAAAGTGTGGAAAAAGGAAAAATGTCTGAGGAACAAAAGATACAGACACTGGGGCGTATCAGCAAAAGCAATGATCTCTCCGATTTCAAAGATGTTGACCTGGCTATTGAGGTTATCATTGAAGATCTGGATCTGAAGAAAAAAGCTTTTGCACAGATGGACAGCGTTTGCAAGCCTGAGGCCTTTTTTGCCTCTAACACTTCTTCTATGCCAATCACAGTTTTGGCCAATGCTACTAATAGACCTGAACGTGTTGTAGGGATGCACTTCTTTAATCCTGCTCCTATTATGAAGCTGGTGGAGATTATACGGGGATATTATACCAGCGATGAAACCGTTAAATCTGCTTCCGAGGTAGCTCAAAAGATGGGGAAGACCACCGTGGAGGTAAAGAAAGACTCCCCTGGTTTTATAGTTAACCGACTTATGATGGCCCAGTATATTGAAGCAATCCGCCTTCTTGAAGAAGGGGTAGCCACTATGGAAGATATCGACAATGCAGTTAAACTTGGACTTAACCACCCTATGGGGGCATTCGAACTGCAGGACTTTGGTGGGATCGATATAGGATATTTTGTAGCGGAGTATTTTCATGAAGAATTTAAAGACATACGCTGGAACCCCCCTCAGGCATTAAAGGCGCTTATCAGGGCGGGAAGACTTGGTAAAAAAACTGGAGCAGGCTGGTTTGATTACAACAAATAATATTTTCCAGATTTCCGAAAGGAGTAGAGAGTGTGTCCGAGAATGTTATTTTATTTGAAAAAAAAGATAATTATGCAGTTATTACGTTAAACCGGCCCCCCATGAATCCACTGAGCAGTCAGGTTTTTCATGAATTGAATATTATTATCGAAGAAATTGAGTCTGATTCAGCGGTCAAGGCAGTTATTATTACAAGTTCCGGTGTAAAAGCTTTTGCAGCTGGCGTTGATATTACAGAGATTGGTAATCTTACTCCCATAGAAATGTATGAATTCTGTGCATTATCTATGAATGTTTTTAGCAAATTAGAAAACCTAAGTAAGCCTACTATCGCAGTTATGAGGGGGCTCGTCCTGGGGGGTGGATGTGAGCTCTCCCTTTGTTGTGATTTTCGTCTCGCAGCGGAAAACGCGAAATTTGCCCAACCGGAAATTAACCTTGGAATTATTCCTGGTGGGGGAGGCACTAAACGGCTGCCCAGGCTGATTGGTCTGGCACGCGCTAAAGAATTGTTATTTCTTGGGGAAATGATTGATGCTGCTGCTGCTGAAAAATTTGGTCTGGTTAACAAAGTATTACCGGACGAAGAACTAATGGAATATGCTGAAAAAATGGCTAAAAACCTGGCATCTAAACCTTCTATTGCCATGAAGATGTTGAAAAAAACTGTTAATATGGGTGAAGACCTGGATGTAAATTCGGCAACAAACCTTGAAATAGAGAGTTTTATCGTTACATTTGCCAGCGATGATCGTGTTGAAGGAATAAGAGCGATGTTAGAAAAGCGCAAGCCTGTTTTTCAGGGTAAATGATTCTCTTCTGAGAAAAGTGCGTTCCTGATTTAAGTATCAAGAGGCATCACACCCTTGTTTTTCTTTTCTGTATGATGTCTCTTGATCTTCTAAGTCGGTGAGTGGAAAGGGTGTTCTGGATGGCCTTGGGAAAAAAGGTTGTAGCTGTATCCGGTTCCCCGAGATCGGGAAATAAGAATAGTAAATCTTTTACCGAGAAAATACTGGACTTGTTTTTAGATGGAATGGAACCAGAAGAATGTAAAAAAGTTTATCCCCATAAAATGGATATTAATTATTGTACAGCCTGTTTAACATGCTGGTTTAAAACTCCAGGCATATGTGTCTTCAATGACGACATGAAAACCTTAAAAACGGAAATTGAAGAAGCCGATCTTGTTGTTCTGGCAAGTCCAGTCTATATTGACGGTTTCAGTGCCCCGGTAAAAACAGTCCTGGACCGTTGTTTTTCCATGCTGGATCCACTAATTATCAGTGACAGGGAAGGGCACTGCCGCCATGGGCGGTTTAATCCAAAAGACCAGATGGCTGTGTTGGTATCTACATGTGGGTTTTCAGAGATTGATAATTTTAATTTAATCAGAAATCACTTTGCTGCTATATGTAAAAACTTCGGATGGAAAAGGTGTGGGGAAATTCTTATTCCCGCGGGTGCCCTTGGTTTTATCCGCGATATCTATAATGAAAAATATGAGGCTGTTAAAAAAGCGGGCAGAGAATTTGCGCTAAATGGAAATATTTCCACCCCAACGATGCGGTCTATATCTGAAGAAGTAGTCGGGGCAGACAAATACCAGGAAATGGTAAACCCTTTCTTCAAAAAACTTATGAAAAGTGGGTTGAATGAGGATTAAGAAACTGGGATGCAGAGCCTGTTTTAAAAAACCTAAACCTAAGTTAGTAAGAACCTAAATTGTTACTCTATTTTAAAGTTTTAGTGACTATATTATATTATTAATTGAGTGAAAGGAAAGAAGTTTCTCGAAGTTAAAGAAAACTTTTTTATGAGGAAGGAGGTACTGTCCTACTATAATCAATTTTGCCATGAATTTAATAGTATTGGAGGTGTAATGCTTTGTTTGGACTTGAGGATGTTGGTGTTTTATCAGCTTATTTACTCACCATTGCTGGAGGACTATTATGTGTAGTATATGGTTTAATAAAATGGAATAGCCATGATTAACAATACAGGTAAATAATCAGAAAAACATATATAAAAAAAAGAGATAAGTGGGAGGCAGGTTTAATGGATTTAATTGCGCTGATTATTGTAGCTTTATTATATCTTGGGATCACAGTGTATCTGGGATGGTTGGGATATAAACATACACGTTCGGCAAGGGATTATTATACTGCCGGGGGTGAAGTAAATCCTTATCTTATGGCAATGGGTTACGGAGCAGCCTTTATAAGTACTTCTGCAATTGTAGGGTTTGGAGGAGCTGCAGCTGTTTATGGTATGAGTTTGCTCTGGTTAACAGTTTTTAATATTATAGTCGGAATATTTATTGCCTTTGTCTGGATAGGCAGGCGGACACGTGCCATGGGACGTGAGCTTTCTGCACAAACCTTTCCTGAGTTATTGGGTGCAAGGTATAATTCACCTTTTGTCAGAAAGTTTAGTGCTGTTGTAATTACCGTATCTATGCCCCTTTATGCTGCAGCGGTAATGATCGGCGGGGCTCGTTTTATGGAAATGGCTCTCAATGTTAATTATACAGTTGCGCTGCTGCTGGTGGCGGTAATTGTCGGGGCTTATGTACTGGCAGGTGGAATGAAAGGTGTTCTTTACACAAGCGCATTCCAGGGAACATTAATGCTTGTTGTAATGCTTGTATTGTTAGTTTTTACTTATAACAAACTGGGTGGAATTAGCCAGGCTCATAGTGCACTGGCTTCAATGAACCATCTGGTACCTGAAGGCCTGTTCTTGGATGGTCACAGGGGATGGACAGCTATGCCGGAAGCGTTTTCGCGCATTTGGTGGTATGTTATTTCCACGCTTGTTCTCGGTGTGGGTATAGGTGTTCTTGCACAGCCTCATCTGGCCGTTCGTTACATGACAGTGAAAAGCAATAAAGAACTTTACCGTGCTCTTGTTCCCGGTGGGCTTTTTATTCTTCTAATGACTGGTGTTGGTTTTACTGTAGGCGCTCTCTCTAATGTGTACTTTTATGAAAGCATCGGGAAAATAGCCCTGACTGCATCCATTAATCCTTTAACCAATCAACCAAACACTGATACAATTATTCCTTTGTTCATCACGTCCACACTGCCTGTGTGGGTGGGATATGTTTTTATGCTGACACTGTTGTCTGCAGCCATGTCTACACTTAGCGGTCAATTTCACTCTATTGCCACATCGGTGAGCTATGATCTTTACCAGTCCAGGAACATAAATGACCAGGCGAGGTTAAAACTTGCTCGTTATGGGACTATTTTCGGGCTGATTGTAACAGTTATCTTAAGCTACATTTTACCTGTCAGTATTGTGGCCATTGCAACGGCAATCTTTTTTGGTTTGTGTGCGTCTGGATTTCTTCCTCTATATTTATTTGGGTTGTTCTGGAAGAGGGTTACTACTGTCGGCGCGACAATAGGAATGGTAGCTGGCACGTTTGTATATCTGTTTATTATGCTTTTCATGTATGTCAGAATGACGACTATTTTTCGCCTCAGTGAATTAATTTTTGGTAAAATCAGTATTGTGGAATTCCCTTTTAATGTTATTGATCCTATCGTTTATGCTCTCCCAGTCAGTCTTGTGGTCACAATAGTGGTCAGCCTTGCAACGCAGTCTGCCGTTGACTCACAACATGTGAACAAATGTTTTGCATTTTCAAGAAAAAAATCTAAATCTACTATTGCCGAGGTTGCTGAATAGGAAAAGGTAAGGATAAGATTTTCCAAGTGAACTCGTTTCAGCAAGCTGAAACATGGGGGAATCAGGTGGAGAGTCTACTCCACCTGATTGAAGTCCCATCTACGCAGAAAATCTAAAGTTTAAACTCCAGCCTATAGTAGTATTTTATTACTATCGGAGATAGAAAATAAAGGAGGTATTAACAAGAATGGCTTTTTTTCAAGAGAAATTGGAGACAATGTCACAGGAGCAGCTGCAGGAAGTTCAATTGGAGAAGATGAAAAAGCAGGTTAGTCATATTTATAACAACCAGCAGTTTTCAAAAAAACGTTTTGATCAGGAAGGCGTAAACCCGGGAGACATAAGAAAATGGGAAGACATTAAAAAGGTTCCTTTTACTTACAAAAAAGACCTTAGAGATAATTATCCACTGGGTCTGCTTTCAGGGAACTGGGACGATGTGGTCCGTGTTCATATGACATCCGGAACCACTGGTGTGCCAACTCCTATGGTTTATACACAGAACGATTTAGATGTTTGGGCTGATTGTATGGCCCGAAACTTTATCGCCGGGGGAATTAAGAAAAGCGATATAGTACAGCAGGCACATGGACTAGGTTTGTTTACAGGTGGCCTGGGTTTTCACTACGGACTTGAGCGTTGTGGCGTGAAGATGATTCCTACCGGTGCAGGTGGAACCGATAGGCAACTACGCCTTATGCAGGAATGGGGAACTACAGTGTTTACGGGTACCCCATCATATGCTGCCTATATTGGTGAAATTGCTATTGAACGGGGCATTGACCCGGTTAAGGATTTAAAACTGAGACTTGGTTTTCATGGTGGGGAGCCCTGCTCTGATGAATTGAGACAGAGAATTGATGAACGTCTAGGATATAAAGCGCATGGCGGAGGGATGAGGGTTTGTTACGGTCTTACGGAAATGGGCGGACCATCGGCCATGGACTGCGAGTACATTACCGGTATTCATATTTGGGGTGATCACTACCTGGTTGAGGTTCTTGATCCGGAAACCCTGGAGGATGTTCAGCCCGGAAAGCCTGGCGAATTGGTAATCAGTAACCTAAGTTTTGAAGCCATGCCCATTCTGCGATACCGTACTGGTGACAGGGTTATTGTAAATTTTGATACCTGTGAATGCGGCCGTACCCATCCCAGGATATCCCGTTTTCTGGGGAGAGTGGATGATATGCTTCTGGTTAGTGGAACAAATGTGTTTCCCAGTCAGGTTGAATACGTTCTTCTGCAGCATGCCGAACTCAGCGAAAACTGGCAGCTTGTAATAGGGGATAAAAAAGGTTTGCATACACTCAAGGTAGAGGTTGAGCCTGCAGCAGGAGCACAGATCGACAATGCTTATATAAAGCAGCTGGAAAAAGAACTTCATAGTTACCTGGAGATTACCTGCAATGTGGATATTAAACCGGTGGGAACCCTCCCAAGGTTTGAAGGTAAAGCAGTAAGGGTAAGAGATGAGCGAAAATAAGCTATAGTTGTTATTATTCTACGATGAATCACATATACTTTGAAATAAGCAAGGGTGCCTGTACCTAAAATACCTTTGGCTTCAAAAGGTTTTTCAGGATTCAGGCTCCTTTTCTTATCTATCTTTTCTAACGTCAATCTGTTTGATTTTTTATGTCTTTGACCATTCTAAAGAGTTAACACTTATTTCACTCTTTTTTAACCCTGCTTCCATGCTTTTAAGCGATTTTTTTTCGGGTGTGGATCCGGTAAAGTAGAGATAGTCAAGGAATGTCAGGTGATGATGATCGGTATTGGCTAACTATTTAGGTATATTTTGTCCATTTTGCCGGGACAAGACCCGCGAGCAGGAACATGGTTCGATGCGGATTGGAACTTGAGCAAGCCGGAATGACAGCATCCAGGCTAAAACAAACCAGATGTGAAGGGAAATTGCTGAAGAATGGTAGTTTGACGTCATATGCTTCACTACAACCGTGGCTGTGAAGGCTTAAATTGTGGTATTGCAGAAAACAGGCTGGGCCTTTTAGAAGCCGGTTAATCTGTTATGCCCTTTGAAGGCAAAATGGGTAATTAGCGTGAGTATGATGTAGTAGTGACCATGTCCCGTATAGATGCGCTTGTTTGGATATCAAAAAGACACTGAACAAAGGGGGTGTCATAGATGATTACAGCGGGTTTAGACGTTGGAAATAAATTTGTTAAAGTTGTGATCTTAAAAGATGGTGAAGTAGCAGCACGGGGCCATTCATACAGTGGTTTCGACCAGAAAAAGGCTGCTGAGGATGCATTAAGCCAGGCATTGATAATAGCTGGCTTAATAAGAGAAGACATCAGTTATATTAGCGCCACCGGTGCTGGCAAAGCTGAAGTTACTTTTGCCAACGGTACCGTAACCGAAGTAGGCGCAGCAGCGCGTGGAGTGATCAGGATCTTCCCCGAAGTCCGCATCGTTGTCGATGTAGGCGCTGAAGAAAGCAGAGTCTTGAAGATTGATGAAAAAGGTAAAGTGATCGACTTTGCCATTAGCGATAAATGTGCAGCAGGTACAGGCTCATTTTTAGAAGCTATGAGCCGTACCCTTGAAATTCCATTAGAAGAGATGGGCCCCTTATCATTAGAAGCTGCAAAGTCGTTGCCTATGAACGCACAATGTGCCGTTTTTGCAGAATCAGAAGTCATATCTCTTATCCACATGAATACTTCAAAGCCGGAGATCGCCAGGTCAATCCATGATGCCATGGCCAGCCGGATATCTTCCATGGTACGTCGTGTGGGATTGCAGAAAGAAATGGGCATGATTGGTGGGGTAGCAAAGAACCCTGGTTTCGTCAGAGCATTGGAAAGAGACCTGGAAGTTACAATACTGCTTCCCGAGTCCCACCCTGACTTTGTAAGTGCATTGGGCGCAGCCATAGCTGCAGCAGAAAAAATAAGTTAAGCGAACCAAAAATAAAGTGGGGGATCTAGATGCCTGAAGGGAAAAGAGAAAACTGGAGATGGGAAGAATCAAGATGGGAAAATCCTGACATAGACTGGAAAAAGGGTAAAGCCATCACAGTTGGAATAGACGTTGGTTCCGTCAGCTCTCAGGCCGTTATCTTGGTAGACGGAGAGCTTTTTGCCTACTCTAGCATGCGTACCGGGTCTGACAGTCCAAACAGTGCCCTAAACGCTGTTAATTGGGCCATGGAAGGTACAGGCATGACGCTGGATGATATTCAATACACCGTAGGTACCGGATATGGTCGTGTTAATGTGCCTTTTGCAGACAGGGCCATTACTGAGATCTCCTGTCATGCCAGAGGCGGCATCTACATGTATGGCCCCACCGTACGGACCATACTTGACATGGGCGGCCAGGACTGCAAAGTCATCCACTGTGATGAAAAAGGTAAAGTTGTCTCCTTCCTCATGAACGACAAATGTGCGGCTGGTACCGGACGCGGCATGGAAGTATTTGCTGACCTTTTGGGAGTTCCCATTGGCGAAGTAGGCCAACAATCTTTAGATGTAGACGTAGAGCCGGAACCGGTCAGCAGCACCTGTGTTGTTTTTGCTAAATCAGAAGCTACCGGTTTGTTGCGTTCCGGCTGGTCAAAAGAGAAAGTTCTGGCTGCGTACTGTTCAGCCATGGCTATCCGGGTTAAATCACTTTTAGATCGTGCCGGTATGGAAGAAGACTTCGCAATCACAGGCGGTATTGCCAAGAACCTTGGAGTAGTAACCCGTCTTGAGAAACAACTGGGGGTAAAAGCGTTTAAGCCAAAGTATGACACTCAGATAGCGGGGGCTCTTGGTGCAGCACTCTTTGCACAGGCTCTCTTAGCCAAAGAAGAAAAAGAAGAAATAACAATTGCTACCGATTGTCCTTAAAGGGATACGGAGGTAAATAAATGTTAGCAAATTATGGTTACAATGATGGCTCCGGTGATTTTTTCATTACAATAGACACCGACAAGTGTATGGAGTGCGAAGATAAGCCATGCGTGGCAGCTTGTCCTGTAGAGATACTGGAATCGTTTACGGACGATTACGATGATCATGTAGTTGGAGTAGTAGAAAAGCATCGTAATAAAATCAGGTATTCTTGTGCTCCATGCAAACATGCTTCCGAAGAAAGAAATATAGCATGTCAGAAGGCCTGTCCCTTTGAGGCAATCAAACATTCATGGTAAAACATTTGAAGCGGAGAAACGTTAAAAAATTCCTCAGTGAAACAGTATGTATCATGTATCTTACGGCTCTTAAGTCTTACATCAGTAAAAAAAAGTAGCTTTAATTCTAAATTAATGATAAAATAAACTTAATCAAACGTTTGGGAGGTATGTATACTCATTAATGAAAGCCTGCTAAAGATAGCTAATTTATCGAGGAGGTGAATGTTATTGTTGCCCGTTTTATAGGGCGAAAAAAATGTGATTAATATCCAACATCATAATAGTAATTGCTATTTTGTACAAAGTTTTAAGGCGAAATAATTTGAAACATAATAAAAAAAATTAAAAGGACATGTGTTTTTCTAAATTTTAGTCCGGCCTTGGGAGGTTTAATTAATGACTGTTGTAAACAGCAGCTGTATGTTGTGTGTTTGGGATTGTGGAGTCAAAGCTCATGTTGAAGATGGAAAATTTGTTAAGGCGGAAGGGTTAAAGGAACATCCGGTTACTAAGGGTTATATTTGCCCCAGAGGCGAAAATCTTCCAGCCTATTTATATTCTGATAGTCGTCTATTACATCCATACCGTAGAAAAAATAATACCCTGGAAAGAATAACCTGGGATCAAGCCCTTGATATTTGTGCAGAGAACCTTAATAAAGTAAAAGAAAAATATGGCGCCAAGTCATTGGCTATTTTTTGTGGTTCGGTTGGTGTGGAAAATATTGAAGTAGCTGCCTTTGCCCAGCGCTTTAAGAGTGCTTTTAACACCCCCAATCTTCTTTCTGTTGAAAATATTTGCTATCGTTTGCGTATTCTCGCTCGCCAGATGACCTTTGGCCGTTATCTTGCGGAGGATTTTGATAAAGCGGAATGTATTATACTTTGGGGTCATAACCCTGACGGCTCAAGGGCTATGTTAGCTGAAACGATTCGTGAAAAACTGGCTAATGAGAAAATGGAGCTTATTGTTATTGATCCAAAGAGAACTGCACTGGCGGAAAAGGGACTGCATTTACAAATTCGCCCAGGCACAGATGCGGCTCTTGCTCTGGCCATGCTGCATGTAATCATTAATGAGGATCGCTGTGATAATGAATTTTTGGAAGGTTATACAAAAGGCTTCCCCGAACTTAAGGAACATATCCAGCAATATACTCCGGAATGGGCAGCAGGGGTCACCGGGATTCCTGAGTCGGATATTAAAATTGTTTCCAGGATTTTTGCCCAGTCTAACGCCTCTTGTATCTTGCAGGGTATTAATACACTTGACCAACACCAGAATGGTTTCCAGAACTCCAGACTTTTATCTCTTCTGCAGATAGTAACGGGTAATATCGATAAGCCTGGGACCTGGCTAACTATTCCTTTCCTTCGCATGGCAGATTTACGTCTGCCCATGGAAGAGAAGCCCATTGGCGCTGATGAATACCCACTTTTCCATTCCGTTTGGGGCCGCGTTTCTCCTTACGGTATTGCTACTTTATTCCCAAAGGCAGCGTTAGAGGGAGATCCTTATCCTATGAAAGCCAGTATCGTAGCCGCAGCTAATCCTTTGGTAACCTATCCTGATTCTGCTTTATATAAAAAGGCTTTTGAAGCTTTGGACTTTAGGGTTTCCATTGATCCGTTTATCAATGAGACTGCAGAACTGTCTGATGTGCTGCTTCCTGCCTGTACTTTCCTGGAAAAAGACAGCCTTGGCTATGTCTATGGTGTAGTAAGTGGCGAGCCCTATGCCATGCTTCGTAAAAAAGTTATTGAGCCATTGGGCGAGAGCAAGCCTGACTGGTGGATTTGGTCAGAACTGGCCAAGCGCATGGGAATGGGCGAATACTTTACCTGGAATTCTGAGGAAGAAATATTTGACCATCTCCTGGAGCCGAGCGGTTGCAGGGATGAACTCAAGAACGAGCTTGGGGTTTTCTTTGCTGAAAAGGAATATTACCAGTATAAAGCAAAAGGATTCCCCACACCGAGCAAAAAGATCGAGATATACTCAGATACACTAAAAGATCATGGTTATGATCCCTTACCAGGGTATATTGAGCCGGCCCAGAGTCCTGTCAGCACCCCAGAACTGTTCAAGGAGTATCCTATCATCCTTGTAAGTGGAGCCAGACAGGTGGAGTATGCTCATTCCCAACAACGTAATATCCCGGCACTTCGCGCCCTAAACCCGGAGCCTCTGGCCGAAATGCATCCTGCTACAGCGCAGCGTTATGGATTGGTTAATGGTGAAAAGGTTAATATCACATCACCAAAAGGTACTGTTAAGATGCGCCTTAAGACCAACGAGGCCATGATGACAGGAGTAGTATCTGTTCCCCATGGCTGGGGCTTGGCTAACGTAAACCAATTAACAAATATTGAGACCAGGGAACCTATAACCGGCTATCCTGACTTTAAAGCTATTTTGGTTCGTGTTGAGTCTGCTTCTTATTAGAGATTCGATATATTCCAGTTGAAATTGCTCAACATTTTTTTCCTGGTCTACGATAGATCTAGCATTGGGTTGCCCAGGCATAAGTTTTTTCTGCCGGGTTACGCTATTCTTAAGCAAATGCAAAGGGGGGTGCATAAAACCAGTCCCGGGACGTTGAAATACTAAGAACGAAATTTGCCTGATATACTGGATGCCGGGACGACTTTGTTGAAAAAAAGAAATGCAAGAATTTGAGTATCATCATTAGTTCATTTATAAAATTTAAGGAGGGTAAATATGGATTTTAATAAGTGGCCTCGCCAAAATGGTATTGTTGATCATGATCTATATGGGGATGAGTTTTTTGGTACAGAAGCACCGTGTGTTATGTATGAGAAAAAGCCCATTGTTGATCCTAAAGGTAATGTAGTTGAAGGTCTCTATTCGGCCTGGGTTACCTTGAATAACCCAGCCCAGTACAACTCATATACGACGGAAATGGTAAAAGGTGTTATCGCTGGTATGCATAAGGCTTCCATGGATCGCACTGTTGTAGGTGTAGTTTTTACAGCTATGGGTGACAAAGCATTTTGTACCGGGGGCAATACCAAAGAGTATGCCGAGTATTACAGCGGCAGAGGCACTGAGTACGGTTTATATATGGATTTGTTCAACGCAATGGTAGATTCCATTCTAATGTGTAAAAAACCGGTAATCTGCCGGGTAAATGGTATGCGTGTTGCTGGCGGTCAGGAGATAGGTTTGGCCTGTGACCTTGCAATTTCATCAGATATGGCTATTTTTGGCCAGGCAGGGCCAAAACACGGTTCAGCACCTGTTGGTGGAGCATCAGATTTTCTTCCCGAATTTCTGACCATAGAACAAGCCATGTGGAGCTGCGTTTCCTGCGAAATGTGGAGCGCTTACAAGATGATGCGTTTGGGACTTATTTCCAAAGCCATACCGGTCCTGAAAGTGGACGGGAAATTTGTACGTAACCCGATGATTGTTACTGATAAATATGTAGATGATGGTGATATCGTTTATGGTGAATACGCCAGCGGAGATGCGGCGGCCAAAGCAAAAGAAATCATGAATGCAGCTACTACAGATTTTTCGCTGTTGGATAAAGAGGTTGACAGGATTCTTTACGTATTTACCAATCTCTTCCCCAACTGCCTGATGATGTCAATTGACACTGTTCGTATGAAGAAAAAGTTCTTCTGGGATCAGTCCAAGATTCCAAATCGTCACTGGCTGTTAGCCAACATGCAAACTGAGGCCTATCTGGGCTTTAACGCTTTCAATAATAAGAAGCTCACCGGTAAGGATACTATTGACTTTATCAAGTATCGCCAGCTGTTAGCAGAAGCGAAGCCCTTTAACCAGGAGCTTGTTGATGCAGTATTGGCACCACGCAAGGAATAGTCACAGGTAATACGAGTAGATAATGATATAAATAGTTATTAAATAAGAATGTTACTATAGTTGACGATTCTACTTAAAAAAGCCGGTGTTTTCCTAGCTTGTCATTTTATAAAGGTTTACAGAGTATATATAGAGATTAATAGGTAGGTTGGGTTTTAGATGCGTATGGGAACACCGGCTGACTCTTTTTTCGAAAGTCCAGGAACTTCCTTCTGGTAAGAAGTAAAATGGGGGGATAAAATTTGAAGTTTGAATATTTAAAAACAAGGAGCGAGGGTGGAATAGTAGGAATTACACTTAATCTCCCTCCTCTGAACGTGTTAACAATTTCCATGATGGAAGAAATGATAACTGCCCTGAAATGGGCAAAAGAGGAGCCTGGCGCTCTGGTTGTCATTGATGCCGAAGGTAAAGCTTTTTCTGCGGGAGTTGATGTAGCTGATCATACTCCTGATAAAGTAGGTCAGATGATCGATGTATTTGACCGCCTTTTCTTAGCAATGTCTGAGATTCCGAAACCTCTTGTCGCTGTAGTAAACGGGGCAGCGCTGGGTGGGGGCTACGAGATCGTTTTGGCCTGTGACATTGTAGTTGCATCAGAGAAGGCTAAGCTTGGCCAGCCCGAAATTAATGTAGGTGTTTTCCCACCTGTCGCCTGCTATCTATTACCGAATCTTCTTTCCTGGCCTCGTGCATTAGAACTGCTTTTAAGCGGCGAAGTAATTAATGCTACCCGAGCCGAGCAGATGGGGTTGGTTAATAAAGTAATTCCTGCTGCTGATGATTTTGCTCAAGGCGTAAGTGATTTTCTGAAAAAATTTCTAGTTCAAAGTCCGGTAGTTTTAGCGCTAACAAAAAAAGCTGCCCTTGCCGGTTTGCGTAAAAACTTAGTGGATGGTCTTAAGGATATTGATGAAATCTACCTGAAAGAACTTATGCCAACCAATGATGCAGTTGAAGGCTTACAGGCTTTTATGGAAAAGCGCCGTCCTGTCTGGCAAGGGAAATAATTGTTTATAATAAATTTTAAGGAGGATTTGACTAGATGAGTGTACCTGATAAAATCCAAACCTGGCAAATGGTTGAGCCTGGAAAGCTTCTTCGTACCAGTATTGACGTTCCAGAATTACAGCCCGGGGAAGTTCTGGTAGAAGTGGCTGGATGTGGTGTTTGCCATACTGATGTTGGATACTTTTATGATGGTGTGCCTACAGTAAACAAGCCACCGCTTACTTTAGGGCATGAAATTAGTGGTCGTGTTGTAGCCGGTGAAGAAAGCTTAATCGGGAAAGAGGTAATAATTCCTGCTGTTATGCCCTGCAACGGTTGTGACATTTGTGATTCCGGGCGGGGTAACCGCTGTCTAAAACAAAAAATGCCCGGCAACAGTATGGGTATCTACGGTGGTTTCTCAACTCACATTCCAGTTCCCGCAGGTGATCTTTGTATCATTGAAGACCGCAAAGGAGTACCCCTTGAGCAGTTTGCAGTAGTGGCAGATGCAATTACATCTCCCTATCAAGCCGCAAAACGTGCTGATATTCAGGAGGGAGATCATGTTATTGTCATCGGTGCAACAGGGGGCATTGGTGTTTACATGACCCAAATTGCTGCAGCATTGGGAGCTAAGGAAGTAATAGCAATTGCCCGAAATAAAGAAAAGCTGGATCGCTCTTTAAGCTTTGGATCCACGTATGCTCTCAGTACTATGGATAAAGGCGTAAAAGAAATAAGAGATGAATATAGAGGTTATTGCAAGGAAAAGAAACTTCCCGGATTCGGGTGGAAGATTTTTGAATGCACTGGCAGTAAAATGGGCCAGGAGATAGGCCTGGAGTTATTGTCCTTTGTTGGAAAAATGTTAGTGGTAGGATACGGGATGCAAAAAGTAGAGTATATGTTCTCCCGTCTGATGGCCTTTGATGCAGAAATTTTAGGGACATGGGGCTGCCTGCCTAAGTATTATAAAGAAGTTATGAATTTGATCCTTGAAGGTAAGATTCAGGTAGAACCCTTTGTGGAATACCGCCCCATGAGTGAGATCGAACAGGCCTTTAAGGATTCACACTCTGGAAAATTAATGAAACGCGTTGTGTTAACTCCTGATTTTTAAAACTTATTAAATTGCAGTTTTGGCAATACAATGTTAATAATAATGATGATTTGATCACTTATAAATTATGTTTTTTCTTAAAATTATAAGTTTTTACAAGTCATTGCCAGTCCTTTTGAGCCGGTCGTTTTTATTCGACCGGTCTGTTTTTAAATATTCATTTTTATTTATGGCTAATTAAAAGGTAAAAGGAGGTTGAGACTAGATGAATTATGTTATTATTGGCAATAGCGCTGCAGCTGTCGGGGCTATTGAATCGATCCGAAAAGCAGACAAAGCAGGCTCCATCACAGTCGTCAGCAACGAGAAACATCATGTT